>NZ_JACJPW010000001.1 GCF_014696265.1 Aerosakkonema funiforme FACHB-1375
TTTGTTCCGATGCACGATATGCCGGGAGGCACGCTGCGCGATCGCACTCCAACGTGTGTCTTAACAAAAGTTAATACAGTGTCGATTACTTTTGTCCGACTACTTAGCATAATATTCGATCGCTAACAAGTGTTTTTTCTCGCTAAATTGGATAAGAATAACAAACATAATAAATATTAATACTTTCCAATTTGCTCCTGACCTAGTACTCAGCACCCACGAGTAACCAGATGTTTAATGCCACAGAAATTCTGATTGACGCCTTCGTACAAAAGCTTCGGGACGGTTACCGCCGTACCTATGGAGGATTCAAGCCCGATTACGGAGATATTATTGGGTGGGCTGGCAGCATGGCGCTAGAAAACATCGCTAATAGCGACGCCCTCTATCACGACGTCGAACACACGATCCTAGTTGCTTTAGTCGGACAGGAGATTTTACGTGGAAAACACATCCGCGAGGGAGGTGTTTCCTGCGAAGACTGGTTGCACTTTATTATCTCCCTTGTATGTCATGACATTGGATATGTCAAAGGAGTTTGCCGTCAAGATAGAGAAGCAGATTGTTTGTATGCGACAGGAAAAGATGGCGGTATGGTTGGTCTCCCTCCCGGTGCTTCCGATGCCGGTCTTACACCTTATCATGTAGACCGAGCAAAACTCTTTATCGAAGAACGCTTTGGCGGTCACAAGCTCATTGATGCTTACACAATAAAGAGTAATATTGAACTAACTCGCTTCCCAGTTCCGGCAGCAGAAGATCATCAAGATACGGTAAACTATGCAGGTTTGGTTCGCGCAGCCGATCTGATCGGCCAACTGAGCGATCCGCGCTACCTCAAGAAAATTACTTCTTTGTTCTACGAGTTTGAAGAAACTGGCGTAAACAAAGCTTTGGGCTACCGTCATCCCGGCGATCTAAGGCGGAACTATTCTAGATTTTACTGGCATGGAGTTTATCCGTATATTAAAGATGCACTTCGTTATCTACAGCTAACGCAGCAAGGCAAGCAAGTCATTGCTAACTTGTACTCGAATGTGTTTGTGGTAGAACACGAAAAGGCTGAGGAGGAGCAAAGGCAATTGATTGAACAGGTATAGCAAAATATGAACTGGTGGCAGAAATTAAAAAATAATCCCTTAGCTCGTTTTGGGGCTTTGTTACTGTTAGTTTTCTATTTGGCAGTAATAGCTGCTGATTTTGTTGCGCCTTACGATCCTTATGCGTCTCAGCCCAACGGTTCGCTACTGCCACCGACGCAGATTTATCTAAAAACGCCACAGGGAAACTCGATCGGGCCTCATGTTTATCCTACAACTCAAGGGCCGGTAGACTTGGAAACGGGCGATCGCAAACTCATTGTAGATTGGGAAAAACCTACTCCCCTGCGCCTATTTGTGCAGGGGCCAACCTACTATCTGTTTCGCCTGAACGTGCCACTGCCGCCTACATTTGAGGAAATAGAAATTTTTGGGGGAATTCCCTGCAATTGGCATCTTTTCGGCACGACTGGCGATGCTAAATTTAACCTTTTAGGCACTGACGAACAAGCACGCGACCAGTTTTCTCGTCTGCTGTATGGAGGAAGGATTAGCCTCAGCATCGGTTGGGTGGGAGTGGCGATTTCCTTTCCCTTGGGAATGCTTTTCGGTGGTATTTCTGGTTTCTTCGGTGGGAAGATTGATAGCGTTTTGATGCGCTTAGTGGAAGTGCTGATGACTATTCCTACCATCTATCTCTTGGTTAGCCTCACCCTGGTACTACCTGCTGGGATAAGCAGCGCCATGAGATTCCTGCTGATCACATTAATCATCTCATTTGTCAGCTGGGCTGGTTTGGCAAGAGTAATTCGGGGACAGGTGCTGTCCATCAAAGAACGGGAATTCGTACAAGCAGCACGGGCTATGGGCGGCAAACCGATTTACATTATCATCCGTCACATCTTACCGCAGACGGCAACATACGTGATTATTTCGGCTACTTTGGCAGTTCCTGGTTTTATCGCCGCCGAATCAGTACTCAGTTTAATCGGACTCGGAATACAGCAACCCGACCCTTCTTGGGGAAATATGCTATCTCTGGCAACCAATGCTTCCATTTTGGTGCTGCAACCTTGGTTAATTTGGCCGCCTGCGTTGCTGATTATCCTGACGGTATTGGCTTTTAATCTTCTGGGGGATGGACTGCGGGATGCTCTCGATCCTCGCAGTCAGCAGCGTTAGGGAGTGGGAAAGTCAAAAGTCAAAAGTCAAAAGTCAAAAGTCAAAAGGAAAAAAAGGGGATAGAGGGCAGGGAAAGTCAATCATTCAAAATTTCTCCCTTTTCCCTCTTCCCTTTTCCCTCCTCTCTCTTCCCCTAGCCCCTAACCCCTAACCCCTAACCCCTATTAGTGAAACATACTGCTAACAGAACTATCTTCGTGAATGCGCCAGATAGTTTCGCCCAGTACGTTTGCCACTGAAAGTACGGTTAGCTGTTCAAAGTTATGTTCCTCGCGAACCGGAATCGTATTGGTGACAATCACTTCTTCAAAGACACCGCTCGATAACCGTTCGATCGAAGGCGGAGAAAATACGGCGTGGGTGGCGCAGGCGTAAACTTGACGCGCTCCTTCTTTACGAAGCAGTCGCGCTCCTTCTGTAATGGTGCCACCAGTGTCGATCATATCGTCCACCAATACAGCTGTTTTGCCAGCCACATCGCCAATTACATTCAAAACTTCGGCGACATTATGAGCTTGACGGCGCTTATCGATAATTGCTAATGGGGCATCGTCGAGCTTTTTGGCAAATGCCCTAGCTCTCGCTACGCCACCCACATCTGGGGAGACAACAACGATATCGCTGAGATTTTTGCTCGCCAGGTAATCGAGTATGACCGGCGAACCGTAAACGTGATCGAAAGGAATATCGAAATAGCCTTGAATTTGGGCTGAGTGCAAATCCATTGCCAGAACGCGATTGGCTCCAGCCTCGGTAATCAGGTTGGCCACCAGCTTGGCTGTGATTGACTCTCGCCCTGCTGTTTTGCGATCGGCGCGGGCATACCCGTAGTATGGAATCACTGCGGTGATTTGCCTTGCCGAAGCGCGACGACAGGCATCAATCATGATCAGCAATTCCATCAGGTGATCGTTTACTGGGCGGCAAGATGGCTGAATGAGGTAAACATCGCAGCCCCGAATTGATTCCTGAATTTGAATATAAATTTCTCCATCAGCAAAATGCTTATGGATCATCGGCCCTAAGTCCATACCCAAGTAACGAGCTATTTCCTGGGCAAGAGGAACATTGGCTGTGCCAGAAAACAATCTCAGACGATTGTTAGCGCAGAGTACCGGTGGTGTCGGCTGAAGCGTCAAAGTAGCAGAGCGGATCACAGCAGACCCTCGAAGCGTGTTCATCGCTATCTTATCATTCTATTTTGCCAACAATATCCTGAATTTTTGCTTAAGAGATGATTCTTAGATCTGTTCGAGTTGATTAAGTCTGCTGAAGGCATAAACCGGGAGGGTTTCCAATAGCCTTATTCTTCGGGAAGCCTTTGCTTACCAGCAAACAGACTCTTATTGAAGACGGGTTTAATCCTTCTCCGTTAAATTACTTAGATTCGGGTTAAAGTGCCCTTTAGCCCGCCTTCAAGTTGGGCTAGAAAAGGGAGACAAACAAAGAAAATTAAACAGTCATCCTTGCCGATGACATGAATATCCAGCTATTAAAACCCTTGTCTCGTTCTATCTAAATGAGTTGACCGATTCACAAAGGTGCCAAGCTCGCGACGGTGAGTAAAAAAACTCATGGGTAAACAATAAAGTGAATCAGAGACTGTATAAGCAAACTCTGAATTCAGAGTTAAGCAAAATTTATTTAAATATGCAATTGCACAAATCGTCAAGTTTATGACTGAAAATGGTTTCAAAAAGCGATGTAGTAGGTTTAATGCCAGAAACGGATATATAACAGTCACCAAGAACCCACTTGATAGCTAAGGCGTTAACGCACAGGTAAAATCGCAGCCAGAGATGCTTCTTTTCATGCGTGCGGTACGATCGCTCAAGATATCCCCTCTCCGTCGCGTCGTTAAGCTACTGTTAAGCTACTGTAGGAAAATCTGAGCAGAAGTTGTACTTCCTTATGTATCGCCTTGACCTATTACTATAGATCTAAAATGCTCCCTCCTCAGAAAAACCGACATTAACCCGCGCCCACCCATTAAACCGCGATGCAACCACCGCTTCCCATTGGGACTGTTCTGCAAAACCGCTACCGCTTGGCAAAGATCTTAGGTCAGGGGGGGTTTGGACGAACTTATCTGGCACAAGACCAGGGGCGCTTTAACGAACTGTGCGCTCTGAAGGAGTTGATTCCTTCTCAAACGGGGGTCTACTCTGTGGAAAAGTACAAAGAACTTTTCCAAAGAGAGGCAAGCGCACTTTACCAGATTCAGCACGCCCAAATTCCCCAATTCCGCGCCACGTTTGAGCAAGATGGGCGCTTGTTTTTGGTGCAGGATTATGTGGAAGGAAAAACTTATCGCACGCTGCTAAAGGAACGCAGAGCGGAAGGAAAAAGGTTTTCGGAAGGCGAGGTTTTGCAGCTTTTACAGCAACTGCTGCCGGTGTTACACCATATCCACGGCAAGGGTATTATTCACCGAGATATCTCGCCGGACAATATCATACTGCGCGATCGCGATCGCCTACCTGTGCTGATTGACTTCGGTGTGGTCAAAGAATTAGCAACTCGGTTTCAATATTCTTCCACGCCACCGGCAACGATGGTAGGTAAAATGGGCTACGCGCCTCTCGAACAAATCCAAACTGGCAGAGCTTATCCCAGCAGCGACCTCTACGCTCTTGCCGTTACAGCAATAGTTTTACTCACCGTTCAGGAACCGCAGGTATTATTTGATGAAGCTACACTGACGTGGAATTGGTATCGATGGATACCGCCGATTAATTCGGGGCTGACGCAGGTGTTGAATAAAATGTTAAGTTACAGACCGGGCGATCGCTACCAGGAAGCCCGTGAAGTGGCGCGGGCGCTAGCTGATGCCCTCAACCTCCAGCCCCAAACTCAGAAGCCACCGCAAGCATATGCGCCGACCTCTGCCAATACTTCACAAATGCAAACTGTGGCCGTTGGGGGGCGTCCCGAACCCAGACAGGGAGTTGCAAAATCTGTAGAAGTTGGGGAAACCCCAGAAAAAGAAAGCGCAATGCCCTCTCAGAAACCCGATCCCGTCACTACACCAACCAGTAGCTCTAATTGGGATAATCCTTGGATCGTCGCTTTTGTGGGCGTAATTTTGGCAATATTAGCTGGGGTCGGTTCTTGGGCTTTGGTAAGTTATCTTCTTAACCATCAGTTGCTGGTGCGAACTTCTCAGCGGACGCCGACACCTGCAACACAGGTATTTTCTAATACCGATAAGCCATTAGCAACAAATTTAGAAAGTCCCTCTCCCACAAACAGTCCTGAACCAGTTACTTACAGCAAGCGTCTCACGCTGGTAGCTGATGACACTCTTTCTGTTTCAGACAAGCTGAAAGCTAACGCTACGGTTAAGTACATCATTTCTGGCGAACAAGGGCAAAAGTTAAGAGTTTCTCTGAAAGAAAAAGGTATTTTGATGACGGTGTTGGGCCCAAATGAAGAACCAGTTGATGGGCGATCGAAGCTGGTGACCCGCTGGGAAGGGACACTTTCTTTTGATGGAGATTATGCGATCGAACTTGTCACGGCTAAAGGAGTTTCAGAAAGTGAGTATAATCTAGACCTGCGGGTTAGCAACCCAGAACCAACTCCAACCCCGACGTCTACACCAACAGACACGCCTACACCGACACCCACAGACACACCCACAGACACGCCTACAGACACACCCACAGACACACCCACAGACACACCCACAGACACACCGACGCCGAGTGAGAGCCCTTCTCCAAAAGCGCTTGTTGATGCAGAACCGATCGATTTTCCTAATGACGCGACGGGGACGCAAGTTTTTTCCGGCCAAACCAGTCCTAAAATAATTAAGCGTTACCTAGTTAATATGAGGGAAGGTCAGATATTGAGTGCGCGAATTCAAAAGGGAGAAGCTACATTAGATATTCGCTCTCCCAATGGAGAACTGGTGGAAAATGCTTCTGGACTGGGAGAATGGGAGGCAAAAGTAGAAGAGAGCGGGGAATATCAAATTGATGTGAAGTCAAGCAAAGAAACTGAGTTCTCTGTTGATATTAGCGTGCGGAATTAGCTATTAGTTATCAGTCCTATGTTAGTCTTCCGTTAATAATTTCCCATATTACCAATGAACGCCATTTTAATTTCTGCTACCGATACAAACGCCGGAAAAACTGTTTTAACAGCCGCATTAGCAGCTTATTGGCAAACTTACCGATCGGCTGAGAGTTTGGCTATTTTTAAACCCATACAGACTGGTGTAGGCGATCGCGAATTGTATAGCCAGTTATTTTCGCTCAATCAATCTTTAGAAGAAATTACACCACTTCACTTTCAAGCCCCTCTAGCACCTCCTATTGCAGCCGAAAAAGAGGGGAGTTGGGTTGATTTAAAAAAACCTTGGCAAGCTTTAGAAATTTTACGAAAACAGCGAGATTTTGTATTAGTAGAAGCTTTGGGAGGTTTGGGTTCTCCTGTAACATACGAACTTACAGTAGCAGATTTAGCTAGGGATTGGGCATTGCCCACTGTTTTGGTAGTACCCATAAAATTGGGTTGTTTAGCGCAAGTAGTTGCTAATGTTGCTCTAGCGCGTCAGTCAAAAGTTAATTTAAAAGGTATCGTTCTGAATTGCGTTCAACCTTGTACGGATGCAGAAATTACCGACCTTGCACCAATTGATTTAATCCAATCTTTGACAAATACATTAGTTTTAGGGGTAATACCGTATTTAGAAAATCCAAACGATTTAAGTAAATTGGCTCAAGTTGCCGCTCACATAGAATTAGAATACTTAATGACGCATTAGTTAGAGGTAATAGTTTTTTTGTAAAAGCTTGTTAACAGCAATTACAAATAATAGAAATATCTCCAAATTAAATGTGTTCTACTATAACTTTTGTCCAGACCTTATATCCAACATCTCTACATTAGATTTGGAGATATCTAATAGACATCTCCAAAAATTCTTGTGGGGTAGGCATCCTGCCTGCTGTTTGAGATTGTTTTGGATGTCTAATCAACCATAAAGCAACTGGTAATCTACCCGGATTTGGTATCACGGAAATTTCTAATATTATCAAAAAATTATAATTTTCGCTGAAAACTTTAGATTAATTTCACAAATCACTACAGATTATTACTAAGAGTGTGAGTTAATCTGTCATTAGACAGATGAATTCAAAGTATAAAAATATGTGAAGCAGACGCGAGATTGTGAAATCGCTTTACTTATCAAAACTTATTGAATTACTGTTCTAGCGTCCTACACATTGCCGTACACAAAGGAGTACCAAAAAGATATGGTTTTACCTATAGACTTGAATAACCAGCCATCTTGGTTCGATCCGGAATATTACTTAAATGAAAACGTAGATGTAAAAATCGCTATTGATGCAGGTATTGTCAATTCTGCATTAGAACACTTTGCCTATTTCGGGGCGAAGGAAAGTAGAAACCCGCACAAAAATTTTAATAGCGATTTTTATTTAGAACAGTATAGCGATGTTGCAGATGCAGTTACTAAAGGAGAGTTTGAAAGTGCATTTCAACATTGGCTTTTGTTTGGTCAGTACGAAGGTCGCGTCACCACATCGCAAGAGTTAGTCAGCACCTTAGTTCCGCCTATTCTGGGAACCTTTAGCGACGAAACTCCGGTGCAGCAAAATCCCACGGTTGACCTGTCTGCTTTGGGATTCCGGTTTTTGAACAAACCTCTCAAAGTCGCTGAGGGTTTGGAGCTCGTGGCTACTGGGCCAAGTCCCGATCGCTTGAGCATCCGCAAGCCAGATAATGTGAATGCGGCAGACACAACCAATGCCGACCAACTGTGGTCTGGAGGCGGTTTGGGATTAAACCTGAACGGTACTGGCGTAACTGTAGGAATTTGGGACGGCGGTAGAGTTCGCAACACACACCAAGAGTTTGGTTCTCGCGTCACCTTTGGCGATTCTGCCTCAAGTTTTGAAGATCACGCCACCCACGTTGCTGGAACTATTGGTGCTACTGGCGTTAACCCCTCAGCGCATGGCATGGCCGATCGCGTCAATATTCGCAGCTATGACTGGAACGACGATTATGCGGAGATGAACGCTGCTGCTTCCCAAATCGACCTCTCCAATCATTCTTACGGAAGTTTGTCTGGTTGGGATTTATACAATTGGGGTTCGGGAAATGAGGATACCTGGTTTGGCGATCGCTCTCTTTCTGCCACCGAAGACCCCAATTTTGGTAAATACAGCACCACTGCTCGCGATTTAGACCAAGTGCTGTACAACAATCCCAACCTCCTGAGTATTTGGGCGGCGGGGAACGATCGCGATGATGTTTATCGTAACTACAAAGGCAACAACACTTATGTAACCTATCTATCCAATGCCATTGGAGGGCCTGGTTGGTATCGGGTTTCCACCACCAAATATGCAGCTCCTCCAGGAGACGGTAACGGCGGTACCGGTTACGACAGCCTCACCCCCGCCCAAGTAGCAAAAAATACTCTTGTTGTGGGTGCGATCGACGATATCACTGCCGACCCCTACAACAACAGCAACGTCAAAATGGCATATTTCTCCAATTGGGGGCCAACAGATGACGGTCGCGTCAGACCAGATGTGGTGGGTAACGGCGTGAATCTGTTCTCCTCCGTCGCCACTTCCGATACTGCTTATGCCACCTACTCCGGCACTTCGATGGCCACGCCCAACGTTACCGGCACGGCGGCACTACTTTACCAACATTACAAAAATCTCTACGGCGGTGCTTCTCCTAAGAGCGCTACCATGAAAGGCTTGCTGATTCACACTGCTTTTGACAGCGGCAATGTGGGGCCAGATTATACCTACGGTTGGGGTGTGGTAGACGGTGCGGCGGCGGCTAAGTTCCTGACTAATGCCAAAAGCGCAAATCAAACGGATCTGCTATTTGAACAAACCTATACCGGGACAGCGAGAACACTAAACGTGAACTCCAACGGCAGTAGCCCTCTCAAGGCGACGATCGTTTGGACTGACCCGGCTGGCCCTTTGCAAAACAACAATCTGGACGACCCAACGTCGGTTTTGGTAAATGACCTGGATTTGTGGATAACAGGCCCCAACGGTATTACCTATCGCCCTTGGACTCTAGACCCAGCCAATCCTTCCGCTTCGGCTGTACGCACTGCGGCCAATCATCGTGATAATACGGAGCAGGTGCTGATAGATGCGCCTATTGCCGGTAATTACACTATTAATATCGGTCATACGGGCAGTAGTTTCACGCAGAATTATTCTTTGCTGATCGGTGGGGTAACTTCCGCATCGAGTTCTACCAATATTATCGGTACGGCAGGAAATGACACTCTTAACGGTACGGCAGGAAATGACACGATCGCAGGATTGGACGGTGACGATATCCTGAATGGGTTAGATGGCAACGATAGTATTGACGGTGGAAATGGCAGCGATACTCTTGATGGCGGTAGCGGTAACGACTCTCTTGCAGGCGGTGCCGGTAACGATATCTATGTTGTTGATAGTAGCAATGATGCGATCGTCGAGAACTCGAACGGCGGTATAGATACTGTCCTGTCTTCTGTTAGTTGGACTTTGGGCGATAATCTGGAAAATCTCACCTTAACGGGTACTGGCGCTATCAACGGTACTGGTAATACTCTTGACAACGTGATTGCGGGGAATACTGGGAATAACGTTTTGGGCGGAGATGTCGGTAACGACACCCTGAGCGGAAATGGTGGTAACGACAACCTCAACGGCGGAAATGGCAGCGATAGTCTCAATGGCGGTGATGGTTTAGATACGATCGCTGGTGGTTTTGGGATCGATACGATTAGTGGTGGTGCTGGTAATGATGTGCTGACCGGTCAGGGTAGTAGCGATTCGTTTGTTTATGCGACGGGAAGTGCTTTTGCTGCTGCTGATGTGGGTGTGGATTCAATTACCGATTTCGTACCAGGAATCGATCGCATTGTCCTATCCAAGCAGACTTTCACAGCTCTCCTCAGCTCTGTGGGGAATGGTTTTAGTATTGCTTCTGATTTTGCCACTGTGTTAACTGATACTGGTGCTGCTACTAACGGGGCGCGGATTGTTTACAATCGGGTCAACGGCAATTTGTTCTACAACCAAAATGGGGCAGCGTCTGGATTCGGTTCTGGGGATAAGTTTGCTACTCTGGCGACTAAACCGCTGATTTCAGCTGCGGACTTTTCTCTCGTCTAGATACGGGAAAGGCTAGGGGCTTTAGTAGAGATGTTCGATCGAACGTCTCTACTTCAAAGGTGATAGACAGTGCCGCATTCTATCTGCTTTGCAAATACTTCAATCCCCATTCGTGCATCGAATCGAGTATTGGTTTGAGCGTTTCTCCCAATGGTGTCAGCGAATATTCTACTTTGGGTGGGACTTGCAAGTAGACGTGGCGATCGACTATTCCATCTTGTTCTAACTCCCTCAGCTGCTGGGTTAGCATCTTCTGGGTAATGCCGTGCAAGGCGCGGTGCAGTTCTCCGAACCTTTTTACCCCGAAAAATAATTCTCGCAAAATCAAGACTTTCCAGCGTCCGCCAATTACTTTGAGGGTGATTTCTACCGAACAAGTTAACCTGTCTTCACTTTCGATTGCTTCCATAGTATCATTTTGGGTAGTATCTTACTTTGAAGTGCATACTTTTCATTTTAGCTTTACAGGTTTTAAAGTAAGAATATAGCGCCACAAGATTAAACAATTAGGGCAAAAAGATGATTACCATACGTCGGTCAGAAGAACGGGGACACGCCAATCACGGCTGGCTTGATAGTTATCACTCATTCTCGTTTGCTGATTACTACGATCCCAAATATATGGGATTTCGACACCTGCGGGTAATTAACCAAGACAGAGTTGCACCTGGGATGGGTTTTGGCACGCATCCGCACCGAGATATGGAGATTATTTCCTATGTGTTGGATGGTGCGCTAGAACACAAAGATACGATCGGCACCAGTTCGGTAATTCATCCTGGTGAAGTGCAAAGGATGAGTGCGGGTACGGGTATCGCCCACAGCGAATACAACCATTCCAAAAAAGACCCAGTACATTTCATGCAAATTTGGATACTGCCGGAAGCAAAAGGTTTGCAACCCGGTTACGAGCAAAAAAACTATCCTGCGGAAGAAAAGCGCGGTAAATTGCGTTTGGTCGCTTCTAGGGACGGTCGGGATAATTCTGTTACCATTCATCAAGATGTGAATCTCTACGCCACTTTGTTGGAGGAGGGAGAAAAGGTTGTTCACGAAATCAAACCAGGGCGTCATGTCTGGTTGCAGGTGGCGCGGGGAGAAGTTAACCTCAACGGCGTACCTCTCAAAGGTGGAGATGGCGCGGCGATTAGCGATGAAAGTATTGTAGCGATCGAAGGAATTAAAGGCGCAGAAGTTTTGTTGTTCGATTTAGTATAGGTTTTCTTGTGGTGCGAGAAACCGGGTTTCTTTGCCGAAAGAAGCCAGAAACCCGGTTTCTTTGTCGATACTTAGCTGTTAAACCCAGGATTTTGCATAGAAACCGGGTTTCTTTGCCCAAGTGCTACGATCGCTTTTGTTGACCCTTTTCTTGTCACTCGCTCAGGAATTTTTGAGTAGACTGGATGCAATTGTTTGGCAAGACAACTATGATGCGATCGATCCAGGCAGCTCTAACTGCGAGTTTGGCGGGTGCGATTTGGGTATTTCCCAGCACACAAACACTTTTTGATGCTGCTGTCAGAGCAGAAAGTGTAAAATCTACTGATGCCACTTTAGTTGCTCAAGCTGAATCTTTGGATTTGCAACAGATTCAGCAAGTTATCCAGCAAAATCCCCAGCTAGTACAGCAAGCCCAACAGCTTTTGCTACAAAATCCAGAGATGGTGCAGATGTTAGTGCAACAGCTAGTACAAGAAAATCCACAGCTGATACAGCAATTACAACAAAATCCTCAACTTGTGCGCCAAATGGCACAACAAAATCAAGGGCTGATTCAGCTATTGCAACAAAACCCTCAACTGGTACGACAGCTTCAGCAGTCAATTCCAGCTACTACTAATAAGCGTTGATGAGGGATTTTAGATTTTGGATGCAGAATTTTAGATTAGGGGTTTATGGTAGATGCCTCTATCCTATTGCTAAAAAAAATCTAAAATCTAAAATCTAAAATCTAAAATCCAACTATCCTCTACAAAGTAAGAAAACTTTAGAACGGACAAGCAATCATGGCTTACACGCCCAAAATTCTCGCATTTGCAGGCAGCACTCGCATTGGTTCCTACAACAAGCAGTTAGTTCAAATCGCTGCTAATGGAGCCCGTGCAGCGGGTGCAGAAGTAACATACGTGGATTTGCGCGATCTCCCTATGCCCATATTTGATGAAGATTTGGAGAAAGCGGAAGGAATGCCTGAAAATGCACAAAAGTTCAAAAATTTATTATTGCAACATGACGGACTTTTGATTGCTTCTCCTGAATATAACAGTTCCATCACAGCAGTTCTCAAAAATGCTATTGACTGGGCTTCTCGTCCCGCTCCCGGCGAAGCAATGTTAGCTGCTTATACTGGCAAGGTAGCATCAATTATGAGCGCTTCGCCAGGAGGTTTGGGAGGTTTGCGCGGTTTGGTTCATGTGCGAGCCATTTTGGAGAATATTAAAGTGATTGTACTTCCGGATCAAGTAGCTGTTCCCAAAGCTTATGAAGTATTCAATCCTGATGGCACAATGAAAGATCCAAAACAGCAAGAATCTATTGAGCAACTCGGCGCAAATGTCGCGAACGTAGTCGCGAAATTGAAAGCATAAAATTGTAGGGATTGCTAAAAGAAACCCGGTTTCTTGAAGAAACCGGGTTTCTGATTTGAAAAATTTAGATATAATAAATATTAAATCTCAATTATAGTTAGTACCATGACTGCTTCAACTCTGACAGACAGTCAGACAACTCCCACCAAGACTTTGTATCATTGGCAACCCGCAAACTGGGAAGACTATTTAGCTTATCGCGACGATAAAACTAATGACAGGATGCGGCTGTTTTTTCATCTAAACCGTCTTTTGGTAATTGACATGGGTTGGGAAGGAATCAATCACGCTACTATCAATGAACTGTTCTCTATGTTGTTTATTCTCTGGTTCATTCAAAAACCAGAACAGATATTCAGTTCGCTAGGCGGTTGCTTATTAGAAAAATCGCCTAAGCAATCAGGTGCGCCAGATTTAGTGCTTTATTTAGGTGAAAATTATCCGCGTTGGCAAGAAGGGGAACCGCGTTTAATCGATCTAAATCGCTGGCAAGTACCTAACTTAGTTGGCGAAGTTTCCGATACAACTTTGGCAACTGATTTAGATGAAAAGAAAAAACTTTATGCCGATATGGGAATTCCCGAATATTGGGTAATTGATGTGAGAGGTTTACGAGTATTTGCCTTTCAGTTGCAATCAAACGGTATTTATCAACAATCCGATACATCTTTAGCCTTAGCAGGAATGCCTATTTCTTTGCTAGAGCAAACTTTGGCACGTTTGAAAGAGGGAACAAATGGTAGCGCTGCTGCTTGGTTTGGACAACAAATTGGTAATTTGAAAACAGAATAAGTACGGAAACAAACCGGGTTTCTTTACGTACTTATTCACAAATCGCCGTTACTCTCCCCTGAAAAAATAGCCTCAAAGTCCCGATAACCACTCAAAATCCGAACAACTTCAATACCATTTTGCAGTTGTCGATAAAAAATGACGTAGTTACTTAACGGAACACCGCGTAATTGTGGAAGTAAATTTTCATAACTTTTGCCCATGTTGGGAAATCGTGCTAAAGTCTGACATTTTTGTTCGATGTTATCCACAAAATTTTCTGCTGCATCTAAATTTTTCCTGGCAAGATAATCATAAATATCATCTAAGTCTTGAATTGCCAGAGGGGATAAGATATAGTTACTCATGCTTCTGACTCACGAGCTTTACGAATTTTTTCCCGCAGACTTGCAAATACTTTTTCTCCATCAACTCCTTCGCCTCTGTCAAGCTGTTCAATACCCATCATTAATTCCTTTCGCAGTTTTTCGAGGCGCAGTTGGCGAATTTGGTCTTGTTCTTGCAGCAGTCGCAATGCTTCGCGGACAACTTCGCTAGCAGATAGGTATCTGCCGCTTTTGACTTTTTCTTGCACGAATTTTTCCAGTTCGGGTGTTAGGGATACGTTCATGGGAGTAGCGTCATTTTGGGTTGTTAATCCTATTTTGCTAGTTATAGCAAGGATTGTCAAAGTTTGTTATTAGAGCTTGAAAAGCTTGTACTGCATGGATTTGCTGGTGATTGATGAAGTGCGCGAGGTTTTAAGTAAGGTGTCATGGTAGGCAACTCAAATAGTTTGTGCTAAACTGAAAAAGCGCAGATAGGACGGTCATCTCCTTTTTATTTCTGCGAGAAGTTTATTGTAGAAACCCCAATCAAAGGATGACAATGATGCACCCAAAAAAAGCGGTGCGAGGCAAAAATCGAGATGTTTCGGTAGTCCAAATGACCGCCGAGCAGTTTCGAGAAGCAATAGACGACTGCTTTGATGCGGTTAGTCGAGGGCAACCTCACATTGTTCATCGAAATGAACAGCCTGATGTGGCTGTGATTTCCATGCAAGACTACGCTCAATTGCAGGAGTACAAACGCCTGCTATCTCAAGCTGCACGGGAACTGCTACAAGAGTCTTATTGACAAAGTAGCACCAGACTGCTATTAAACCATCTTCTCTAATATCGCCTCGCACCGGAATACCGATAGTAGAGAGGATGAATGCACGTTAATATTGAACAACACGGAAGTGTTCGGAAGTTTTGGCAATCTAAATCCCTAGCATTTCGCTTGCAATGGGAATATCAAAGTTTTCTCAATCTGCTTAAAAGTGAGTTATACCCACTGGAAGCAGAACCAATAGAAGGATTGCCGGAACATTTTTTGTATCCATTGCCAACTGGACATCAAGTTTACTATCAAGTGAAACAGATATCACTTGAACCAGTAATTTACTTGGTGACTATCAAGCGGATAGCTACTTCAGCAGAAATTGTCAGCATCTTGTTGCCAGAAATTAAAAAATCGCTATTGCAACAACCTGCTCAAATCCCAGAGATTGTCAAATCTCAGCAGAAACGAAACTTTGGGAGAATTTTTGTCAATGCGTTAGATATAGCGCAACGGCTAATTTTTTCCCAGCAAGTTCTGAGTGTGCTGGCAGGTTTGTTTTTAACAATTTTGGTGACATTTGGGCAACAATTTGCTTCTCCTGACACACCACCAGGACAGAAAGCTCTACCCCCTGAACAAAAATCTAGTCAGTCGAGGTAAAGGCGTTGTAGGGACACGGCATCATAAATATGTCGGTAATACCAAAATTTTAATTATGCCGTGTCCCTACAGCATAATTGCTCCGAAAGACCCCAGAAAATAAAGTCAGAAACCCGGTTTCCTGAAGAAACCGGGTTTTTAAGTAACCCAAGTTGCTAGTTATAAGATTAGTCTTATTCTTTGTACGTAGTTGGGCTTTAGCCCTCGGATGAAACCTGGCATAAGAGGGCTAAAGCCCAACTACGTACCTTTATGTAAATAACTAGCAACTTGCGTTAAGTCTACAAAAATAGGATGAGCAATACCCATCCTATTTGCTACGCTGCTATCAGTTGAGGTTGATTTTTCAGAGAAGGAATGCGCCTGCCAACTGCTTCTGCTACTGGTCTTAAATTGTGAACTAATTGCACCATATCTTCTAAAGAAAGTGCTTGACGTGCATCGGAAACTGACTTTTCCGGTTCTGGGTGACATTCGATAATCAGTCCATCTGCGCCGCAAGCAATGGCAGCTTTTGCTAAAGGTGCGACTAATTCGCGTTTGCCTACTGCGTGGGATGGGTCTACAATTACTGGCAGGTGAGTTAGTTGTTTGAGGGCGGCGACTGCACCTAAATCTAAGACGTTGCGAGTATAGTTATCGAAACTGCGGATACCGCGTTCGCACAACACGACATCGGGATTTCCGTGACTTAAAATATATTCAGCTGCCATGAGGAATTCTTCTATAGTTGCTGCTAAACCGCGTTTTAGTAATATTGGTTTGCCTGCTTGTCCTAATGCTTTGAGTAAGTCGAAGTTTTGCATATTGCGACTGCCTACTTGCAACATATCGGCGTAAGCAGCTATGGTTTCTATCTGAGAAATTGCCATTACTTCGGTAACTACTGGTAAATTGTGGCGCTGACTAACTTTTGCTAAAATTTCCAAACCTTCCACTCCTAAACCTTGGAAAGCGTAGGGGGAAGTGCGCGGTTTGTAAACGCCACCCCGTAATGCTTGCACTGGTGCGATGGATAGGTGACTGGCGACTTGTTCCATCTGGGACATACTTTCGACGGTACAAGGCCCACCGATAATTACTAAGTCTTTGCCGCCGATTTTGACGTTATCGGAAATTTGGATAACTGTTTGCTGGTCAGGTTCTGTTTGTGCGTGTAACATTTGAGTTTCTCCTTGAAAAAAGTGTGGTTAACAAAAAACCCGGAACCGTTTTACAGTTCCGGGTGGCGGTGCGTTGGCACGACTTTATTTACCCGGAACTGTTTCTGGGCCAAAAATAAAAGCCGTAAAACCAACTGGAAAGAAATGCTGTCATGGTACTTGAGATGTCCTTAAAAAAACAAAAACCGCAGATTTTGTTCTGCGGTTCACCGGCTCGTTTCCAATGCGTAGATTGGATCACTCCCAGTGAACCGCTTTACGCCAATAATAAAAGTAATAAGAGCCGATGTACATGATTTGGGTGGAAATATTGGTTTGAGGTATATGTCTTGATGTAAAAACCATAACAGAGTGAGTGGCTTCGCGTCAAGACTAAATTGAGAAAATAATTCGATCGACTGAGTATTTGTAGTGAGGACTTCTGTCCTGTTCCCTGATGGATCGATCGCACATTTAACTCTGAAACACTCTGTAATTTCCCCACTCGGCTTCTATTCAAAGCAAAAAGCGATCGCCTTTTCAGAGGGAGAAACGGATGTGTACGCTCCGCTTCTCCCTATTGGCCATCGACAAGGAACCACGAACGACCAGAGCCAAAAAAGTCAATCTCTGGCTGCGCCAAGTCTAAATCTCCTTATTTGCAAGTGCTATTGCAAACGGGACGATGAACGGGACGACGAACCGGACGAACGCGAACTGGCCGCTTCTGACCTGTTCTGACTGGCTGAACCGTCGGGTTTGAAGCGTTAGCTGACTGATTGGAATTTTGATTGACTGAATTGCCCTTACCGCTGACATTAGCTTGTTGGGTGCTTGTCTGAACAACAGCGCTATCGCCACCACTGGGTTGACAGCAAGGGTTAGCCGTAGCTTTAGCGGCAAAGGGAAGTATTCCCGCCGTACTAACCGTCAAAATACCCAGGATGTAAGTTTTTTTGAGCATTGTACCAAAGTTGGCGATCGCGTTCGTCGAGTTGGTGCTAGCCATGTCAGTTTCTCCCTGTCTAACTAATTACTGTTTGTGAAGGTATCTCAAATTTAGGTTTCGGCTTCCGGAACGCTCCATTAGCCTCTGTAACTATTAAAGCTACCTCTGAAATGCTCGTCAATAGTTTTTACAAAACTTCATATATCTAGGGATTAGGGACTAGGGGTTAGGGGTTAGGGAAGAGGGAAGAGGGAAGAGGGAAGAGGGAGTAGAAGTTGGAGTAACATTAAGGCTGAAAAAGGGTAGGTGGAAAGGGCGAGCCGGAAAGCCCCTCTCCTTGCAGGGGAAGGGTTGGGGAGGAGTCTAGCGCATCCCATATAATAGATGCAGCTTGGTATTTTTTTTGACAAAATCAAAAACTGTATGACTGGAGAGCCTGGGATTAAAGTCGAAAAGCCTGTTTCCAAATTTTAAAAGTAATCTGGTTAACCTGTGGAAATACATCGAATTTGCGATTGAGAGAGATTCTAACTGCAACTGTACCGGATGCTTTGGAGCTTTTGCGATCGGGTGAAAAGTTGGTGGAAATCAGTGGTAGTTGAGAACAGTCTAAACTCACAGCCTTGGCGAAGCGTATCTGTTAGCGCGATCCTCTTCACTTACCCTTCCTAAGTATTCGATCGGTCGGTCAAGTAAATTAGCTGTAATGTTGTGCTATGAAATTCTCTAATATCATCCCAGAGAAAGGCAAAACCAGATGCAGTTTTTTGATAAATTACTTTATGCGATCGAGCGCAACCAAAGCTTACTCTACGTCGGACTCGACCCAGACCTAGACGAAGTGGTAATTGGCGAGGGTGAGGATTTATCCCAACTTTGGGAATGGCTGGATACCATCATCGCACAAACATCAGATTTAGTTTGTGCTTATAAGCCGATTCTCGGATTCTACCAAGCTTTGGGCGCACCCGGACTGAAACTGCTGGAACAAACATTGCAGCGCATTCCCAAACATATCCCCATTATCCTGGATGCCAAACACAGCGATATCTATACCAGCACGGTGTTTGCCAAGACTGCCTTTGAACGATGGGGTGTGGATGCCGTTACCGTAAATACCTACGCCGGATGGGATCACGTCGCGCCTTTTTTACTTTATCCGGGTAAAGCAGTGTTCGTGCTGTGCGCTAACGCGAATCCCAGCGCGGCGGCGTTGCAGGAATTCCCGACGCCGAGTCAACCTTTTTACCTGCATTTGATCGATGAAGCGAAAAACTGGGGAACGCCGGAACAGTTGGGGTTGAAAGTGGGTGGTACTCCGGAAATTTTAGCGCGTATCCGGGCTGCTGCACCAGAACGGCTAATTTTGTTACAGGAAGATTATACAGGCGATCGCGATTTAAATGCTATTTTAGCAGCAGGTTTGGATAAGCAGGGAGAAGGATTGCTGCTACCAGTACCTCCTAATATTATCGAAGAACCCGGACACGATATCGCCGCCGCCGTTCGCGATTTAAGGGATAAAGTCAATGAAGAAAGAATGCGAATCGTGCAGGCAAATCCCACTTGCGATGTTTGGTTGCCGAATGTTTGTTCGTTGCAATCCGAACCGCATCGCGATTTAATTTTACAGCTTTACGATATCGGCTGCATTATTTTTGGCGAACACAAGCAAGCATCGGGGGCGATTTTTCCTTATTATATCGATTTACGGAAAATCATATCGCAGCCGCAGATATTTCACCAAGTCTTGACTGCTTACGCGGGGATATTGAAAGGTTTGGAATTTGACAGAATTGCGGGAATTCCTTATGGTTCTTTACCGACGGCGACGGGTTTATCTTTGCGGTTGGAACGTCCGATGGTGTTTCCCCGCAAAGAGGTGAAAGCACACGGTACTCAAAAAGTAATTGAGGGGAATTTTCAACCAGGTGAAACTGTTGTAGTAGTGGATGATATTTTGATTAGTGGAAAAAGTGCGATCGAAGGTGCGGGTAAGCTGCAATCTGTAGGATTGAAGGTGGAAGATATTGTGGTGTTTATCGACCACGAAAAAGGTGTGAAGGATAGGTTGAAGGAACAAGGTTTTCGCGCTCATTCCGCTTTGACGATAACGGAAATTGCCGAAACTCTCTATAATGCCGGTCGAGTTGATGAGGAACAGTTTAAGCTTTTAATGTGGGAACATTAGGATGTTGGCTGAGAATTTCGGTTTGTTTTTTTACCGCAGATGTAGACAGATGAACGCAGATTAACGCAGATGTAGATGTAGATTCCTCGTTTCCTCGTTACCAGGCTCTGCCTGGTAACGAAAATACTAAGGCTCTGTCTTGTCTATTTACAAATTATCTGTATGACTCGATTTATCCACGATCAATTTGCTAAAGATTATCTGGAACAATTACTATCACCTTATGGTGAAGTCCAAGCACCTCGTCGCGTCTCAGGCGAAGTCAGGCAAATCGATGTTTGGTTTGCACCAAATTCGCCGCAATCAGCAAATGCTTCCGAAATATTAGGATTATTAGGTCGATTGGCAGCTACTCCTTCTATTTTTGAACCATTTCGCAATCCTGCCACGCCAAATGAAATTTCCGATTGCTTGTTAAAATTATGGGAAATTCGAGGGGAATTACAACGAGAAGCAAATCGCAATAATACCAATATCGCAGAATCCGCCTTACCGAAATTATGGATACTCACGCCTACGGAATCAGCGGGTATTTTGTCTGGGTTTGGCGCTATAATAAACGATAACTGGTTGCCTGGAATTTACTTGATGCCGGAGTATCTCAGAACTGGCATTGTAGTAATTCACCAGTTACCTCGTACTCCTGAAACTCTCTGGTTAAGGATTTTGGGTAAAGGTAACGTCCAAAAGCAGGCAATTGATGAAATCGTCGCCCTGTCAGCAGATAACCCTTTACGTTCCAACGCCGTCAAGCTGCTGTATAACTTACGGAAAAACTTGCAAATTAATGACATTCCAGATGAAGAGGATAGGGAGTTAATTATGAGATTAGCACCACTTTACGAACAAGACCGCGAACGAGCTATCCAAGAAGGTATTCAGCAGGGTATTCAGCAGGGTATTCAGGCAGAAAGGCGTCAGATAGTAGAAAATTTGCTGCAAGTTCGATTTGGGTTATTGGACGAACAGCTAGCGGCAATTATCCCCCTCATATTGACTTTGCCGCCAGCAGAATTTACTCCCATGTTATTGCAATTATCCCGTGCAGAATTATTGGCTAGGTTTGCCGAACAAAACTAAGGCTTTGTTTCGACTATTGTCAGGTGCGTTACACTGCGTTAACGCACCCTACAACAATGACTAATGACAAATTACTAATTCCAAATATTTCGCCAAAAAGGTTGGGATTGATTTTGAGTTACGGGAAGCTTTTTGCGAATATCATTGATATTCCATCCAGTTAGCTTAGCTAAAGTTTGTGCTTCCTGTTCAAATCTTTGACCTAAAGATTTTTTGTATTGTTGACCTGCTTCACATCTGGCATCACCTTCAAAGGGATAGCGCAGAATATATCGTCCCTGGAATGTTTGGCGGTTTGCGGTTTCTTGGAACATCAAATCTTCGGGAAACTTATCGCGGGTATAGCGCACATGAAGGCGGGTAATAAAAACATTATTACCTCTGGCGGGAGTAAGCCAAAAAACACCAGCTTGTTTCAGTTCTTCTTGATTTAACGGTTCTGCCGAACAAGGGTCGCAGTTACTCATATCCCAGGCATATTCCATAAATGCTACTTTTTTGTCTTCTTGAGTGTAAGCTGTAGCAAACATGGCTTTGTAAAAATCGCCAAATTCTTTCTTGACAAAGACAGGAATTTCTGCATCTGATGGCACTTTGACTGTGCGGTAATTGGTAACTTCAGCTTGTCCTTTCGGCGATAAGATATACACAATTAAATCTTGCTCTGCGGTAGCGTTTACCATACCCAGACGAATCGGTAGCATAAATCTGGGCGATTCGTAGGCTATTTGTAGCGGTCGCAAATATTGATAACCGGATTTTTGAAATTCGGCGAGGTTGACTTTAGCAACGAAGAATTTCATGTTTTGCCGGATATAAGGTTGCAATAGTTGACTTGCACCCGCAGGAATTTTATAGCCGTTGCGGTTTAGCCAAGTTTGCAAACCATTTGATTCTGTAGCGCTTAAAATTAAAATGTCGTATTCTCCGACGCTGAAGCGAGATTCGACGGTGACACCAAAGGCGTTATCCTCATCCCTAGCCCTTCTTAATCGGGCTGCGTTCATTACTGCCCCTCCTCTTGTTACACCGCCTTCCGTCTCATAAACTGCACAAGGGTCTGGGTCGAAATATTCTACCAGTCGAGGCGCACTAAAAGCATCTAAACGTTCGATAATTTTGGGGTCGCCAACGCGCACTTGTTCTTGTTGTAAAACTACAGGAACGGGGACGACTAAGGCAAAGTCTTTGGCATTTCCTTGATAGTCGTTTGCCATTGTTAAAATAGTGTTGCTAGCATCGCGGGCGATGATTACTTGGGAAGCTTTGTTGTAAAGTTTGCTGTCTGCTTTGGCGACATAAAAACCGCAAAATGCCCAGGCTGTAGGGGCAAAGCAAATGACAGCTAGTAATGTTATAAGTGAAGTTATCAAAATACGAAATAGCTTCATAGTAAGTTCCTTTTTTTCAGTTACCCTTGGTAAGGTGGGCAGCGCCCACCCTACAATCCTATGTTGTTAATTGCTGTCTGCGGCTGAAGGATAAATTACTTTTGACAAATGACCAGGAAAATTTGGGTGCTGTCCAAAGGTAATCTAGAATAATTGTTAAGGGTGCAAGCGCAAACAATGCCCAAAATACTGCTGTGGAAAGGAAGAAGTAATTACGGAGGATAAAGGTTAGGAGGGCGATGCTGGCTGCCCATAACAAACGACTTATTTTGGCATTGGGAATTGAGCGGGGGTCGGTAATCATAAATAGGGCAAACAGTAATAATGACCCGCTCATTAACTTGTGGAAATATACGTCCCAAGTCCAACCGAGCCAAAGGTTGCGAATGGCTTCTAGTAAGGCGTAGGAACCTAAAAAAGCGGCGGTGGTGTCCCATCGCCCGACTCGTTTTAATATCATGCCGCCGGTGCCTAAAAATAAAAGTGCATACCACCAATCTTCTCCCCATTGTCCGGGTGAAACCCAGGCGTCTTTGGTGAAGGTGATAGCTGCAATGA
Organism: Aerosakkonema funiforme FACHB-1375; assembly: GCF_014696265.1. Lineage (GTDB taxonomy): Bacteria > Cyanobacteriota > Cyanobacteriia > Cyanobacteriales > Aerosakkonemataceae > Aerosakkonema > Aerosakkonema funiforme_A. Next base: position 22,840 of record NZ_JACJPW010000001.1, read on the forward strand.
TGCCGAAGTTGGCGGGGTTAAAAAAATGCTTGTGATGGATTTGAAAAATAAATTTACTTAAGATTGCCAGGGATGCGGCGAGAATCATTGTGCTGTAATGTTCGGTTCGCAGTAAGAGAGAAAGGCTTAATGCGGTGATGGCGGCGCTGCGAAGTGAGGTCGATTTTTGGGGGTTGATTAAATTGAGGTTGGGTTGATGGGGGTAATTGTCCGATCGCTTCAGCAGATTTGCGATATTCTGTTTAAGGTGCGGGGCGATGGATGTGGCACGCTCTGCTAGCCATTGGGTTACCAGGCAGGTGACGATCGCAACTACAATTAACTCAGGCCGCAGTGTCCAGTCCCTTGTCCCAATGCCCAAGATGAGGAACAGGGATAAAAACAAAATTTGATAGTCTCGGATATCTTTTAGCAGCATTGCGCGTATCGGTAAAATTGCTTTGTTCTCAATTTAGATAACCCGAAGACCAAAATAGTTGCTGTGCAACAAAATTGTTACAGTTGTCACCAGTCAGTAGTCAGCAGTCAGTAGAAAAGAACAACTGACTGACTACTGACAATTCACAGCTAGACAACTCACCAAACTTCAGCCAGCTTTTTGAGAAAATGCGGCGTTTCGATGTGCTGCTGCTGTAACGAAGGTGCGGAAAATTTGCTGCTGGCGGGTGTCTTGGAGGGAGAGTTCTGGATGCCATTGCAGCGCTAGAGCCCACGGATGATGTTGATGTTCTAATGCTTCGATGACGCCATCAGATGCTTGGGCGGTAAGACGCCAGCTTGGTGGGATGGTGCTAGCTGCTTGATGGTGCCAAGAGACAATTTTTGCTTCTCCTGGGCCAATAATTGTGGCAAGGCGGCTATTTGGGGTAATTTGAACGTTATGCTCGCACGGACTCGCTTGTTCGGCACGGTGGACTGTGGTTTCGCCAAATTCATCGGGCAAATGGGTTACCAATTTACCGCCACTGGCGACTACCAGTATTTCTAAACCGCGACAGATGCCTAAGATGGGAATATCTGTTTCCAGAGCGAGTTGGGCTAGGGATAGCTCGAAGCGATCGCGCTCTGCGTCCACGTTATATATGCTAGGATGGGCTGCGCCGTTATAGGCGGCTGGGTCAATATCGCCCCCGCCTGAGAAGACAATCCCATCTACCCATTCCAGGATAGTAGCGAGGTTGGCTTCCCCTGGGGTTAGCAGCATGGGTAAACCACCAGCGAGGCGCACTGCGTCTACATATTCGCGCCGCACACAAAAGCTGGCAGTTTGACGTTGACTGGAGGTAGTGATGCCGATGAGCGGTGGATGAAATTTCATGCGATCGTCTCAGTTTATGATATTGGGCGGGCAACTAAATACTCAGCCCTGAAGATATTATTCCCCGCTCATGGAATATCTATATAGCTGGAGTCGATTTTAGATTAACGATCGTGGCCAGTTTGTATCCGCAGATACTTAGGCTATAAAAAAATGAAATTTCCCATTCTTCGGGGTTTAGCATCCGAATTCAGGCAAAATAAACTAAATTTTGACAAATGCACTTGCTGAATAGATTCCACTATCACTCAAAATAGAAGGAATGACTGAAGCAAAAATTTGCCTCAGTTTGACGCGCACAACTGCTGATGACCCAGGATTAGAAACATATCAATCCCTATGCTCAAACTCATCACTTTGCTGATTGCCAGTACGATGACTGTGATGGCTGGTGCGACAATTTCACCAGCTTTGCCCCAAATGCAGGAATTTTTTAACAACGAACCCAATTCAGAATTTTGGGTTAAACTTCTCTTGACTCTGCCTGGATTGTTCACAGGTTTGGGTGCCCCTTTTGCGGGCGCAATTATTGACCGATTTGGACGCAAACCTTTGTTAATGGCGGCGATATTTTTATATGGCATAGCTGGCGGTACTGGTTGTGTCCTCAGTTCTCTGACTGGGTTGTTAATTGGAAGAGCTTTTTTGGGTTTGGCAGTTGCTGCAATTATGACGACTTGCGTCACCCTAATTGCTGATTACTATCAGGGGCCGCAACGCAATCAAATTATGGGTACGCAAGCGGCTTTCATGGGCTATGGTGGAGTGGCTTTCCTGTTATTGGGAGGCTTTTTGGCAGGTCTAAGTTGGCGGGGGCCATTCTTTATTTACCTTTCTGCTTTTATCATTTTACCTCTGGTTATATTCAGCATTACCGAGCCGGAAAAAACAGCAGGACATACATCGAATTTGGCTGAGGATTCCGATACTGAGTTGCCCATTAAAACGCTTGTACCGATTTACTTGCTGACTTTTTTGACGATGGTCGTTTTCTACATGATTCCGGTACAAATTCCATTTTATTTGCGGAATTTTCAAGTCAGCAGCGCTCAAGTAGGGATGGCAATAGCTGCTTCTACTCTCGCTAGTGCAACGATGTCGTTGTTCTATAAAACTATTAAGGCACGTCTCAGTTTTCAAATGATTCTCGTGTGTTTGTACCCCCTGATAGGTTTGGGGTATATCTCAGTTTCATTTGCTAATAGTTACGCTTTCGCAGTTCTCGGTTTAATTGTTGCCGGTTTGGGATTGGGTTTGATGCTTCCCAATATGAATGTTTGGCTGAATGCGATCGCACCTGTTGCCGCTAGGGGAAGATTGCTGGGAGGTTTGACAACTTCTATGTTTTTGGGGCAATTCTTTTCTCCTATTATTATTCAGCCAATTGCCCAACAAATTAAACTTGGCCCTACTTTTGCTCTCGTAGGAGGTGTAATGTTGGCTTTGGCAGCAACGATCGCAGCTGTGTCGTTTGTAAATAGACCCGCCCGTACTGCCTGAGATCGAGTCTTCCATTTGCGTAGGGTGGGCATTGCCCACCTTACTTGTTTACCATCGGGTATTAGGCATTAAAAGACTAAAAACCGGGTTTGTTTAATTATGAATTTAGCAGTGCAGGATACTGCCAAATGGAAAATTTGCTTGCTAAGATATTAGTTTATTTACCCTTACGAGTTAAAAATACCGACCGGGTAATTTATGGATAACCAAAAACCAGTATCTAAGCACAAGCATATTGTTCTGACTTCCCATCCCCATAGATCCGCTCAAAAACCGGCAATACATTGGGGAAAAAGCGACCCGATCGAACGGGGGCCGATTATTGGTACGCTAACTAATGCCAATCAGCGCAATGCGATCGGCACTCACTCCGGATCTTACGCTGTCTATCGCGCACTGGCGATCGCATCCGGCGCACTTCAAGCAAATCACCGTCCGGACTTGACAAATACCTCTCCCGTTGTTCGCATTGGGCCGCATCCCAGTTGGGCCGATCCCGATCGCATTATCTCTCTCGATCCTTTTGGTGCCATTGTCGGTGAAGTTTACACCCAATTTTACGAACAGGGTTACGATATTCGCCCCACAATTGCCGTCACCAAAGCTCACATCAATATGCCCGAATTGTTAGATGAAGTAGCCAAAGGTGAATTGCAAATTGATGGTAAAATTCTCAAAAGTAATGGTAATTTGGTAGTAACTAAAGTTGCGATAGATCCGGTTTGGTATCTACCGGGAATTGCTCAGCGACTTCAAGTTAAGGAAAGCGATTTACGGCGCATTCTTTTTCAACAAACGGGTGGTATGTTCCCAGAGTTGGTGACTCGTCCGGATTTGCACGTTTTCTTACCTCCAATTGGGGGAATTACGGTTTATGTAATCGGAGATGTCGAGGCAATTACAGATCCGAATCGACTGCTGGCGGTGCGGATACACGATGAATGTAACGGTTCGGATGTGTTCGGTTCCGATATTTGCACTTGTCGTCCTTATTTGGTACACGGAATTGAAGTTTGCATCCAAACAGCACAGTCAGGCGGTGCGGGTGTAATTGTTTATTTCCGGAAAGAAGGTCGCGCTTTGGGCGAAGTTACTAAGTTTTTGGTTTATAATGCTCGCAAACGTCAGGAAGGAGGCGATCGCGCTGATGCCTATTTCGCTCGTACCGAATGTGTGGCGGGTGTTCAAGATATGCGCTTTCAAGAACTAATGCCGGATGTGTTGCATTGGTTGGGAATTACGAGGATCGATCGCTTGGTTTCGATGAGCGATATGAAGTATAACGCGATTGTCAATTCTGGTATTCAAATAGTCGAAAGAATTGCGATTCCTGAAGATCGAATTCCCGATGATGCCAAAGTGGAAATCGCCGCTAAACAAGCAGCAGGTTACTTCACACCGGGAGAAGTTCCAGATGCGATCGCGTTGGCGGGAATTAAGGGTCGCGGTTTGGAAGAGTAGAAATAAATAACCGCAGATATCCGATTTCTTCAAGAAATCGGATATCTGGGCGGGTGGTCATTAAGTTTGCTATTGAAAAATTATGAAAGAAGAAGAAATTATTGCCTATTTGAGAACTCCAACGGCGATTCGAGAAAGGTGCGATCGCATCTTTAAATTAGCGTGTGAGAATAAGCTGAATTACTTTCGCGTAGATTTAACAAAATTGGATAAGTGCGCCGACTATGTTATAGAAGTGATGCGCGAAGATTATCCCAACCTGGAAATACCTTTTCACAGTCGCTGGCGACATTTCGAGGTGGGTAAGGTTTCGCGCCTCACCGAACTCGATCGCACTTTGACCGAACTCTCACCCCTAGAAAAAGCTAAAGTAAAATTCGATCTAGCAATTATCAGTGTTTTGCTGGATGCCGGTGCGGGTGCAAGTTGGCAATATCGGGAACAACAAACCGGACAGGTGTTTCGTCGTTCGGAAGGATTGGCAATAGCGAGTTTTCGGATGTTTTGTCAAGGCGTTTTTTCCAGTAACCCAGATTTACCTTGGCAAGCTGATGCGAAAAAACTGCAAGATTTGACCGCAGAAGCGCTAAAAGAAGGATTTCAGGTAAGCGCCGAGAATCCTTTGGTAGGTGTAGAGGGCAGGTTAGAATTATTACAGTGTTTGGGACAGGTGCTAACTCAAAATGTAACAGTTTTTGGTACAGACAATCCGCGTCCGGGAAATATGGTAGATTACCTGCTGGATAAAAAGAACGATCGACTGGCGGCAAGTAAGGTATTGAGTGCAGTTTTAGAGGGATTGGGGGAAATTTGGCCGGGGAGATTGGCCATCGCAGGTGTCAACTTAGGCGATATGTGGATACATCCATCTTTGGGAGGAGATCGGGAGAGCGATCGCTACGTGCCATTTCACAAACTTTCCCAGTGGTTAACTTATTCTCTCCTCGAACCGCTCCAGGAAATCGGGTTAGAAATTACCGGACTGGACGAGCTGACCGGTTTGCCAGAATATCGCAACGGCGGTTTGTGCTTGGATAAGGGACTCCTTGAGTTAAAACAGCCAGATGTGTGGCGCGAACCTTATCCAGTCGGATCTGAGATAATTGTAGAATGGCGAGCGTTAACCGTCGCTTTGCTCGATCGGATTGCCGCCGCCATCAGACAAAAGCTAAATATGAGCGCTGCTGAATTACCGCTAGTGAAAGTATTACAAGGAGGAACCTGGAGTGCTGGACGCAAAATAGCATCATTATTAAGAGAAGGTGGTGTTCCCCCCATTCAAATACAAAGTGATGGAACGGTGTTTTAAAAATTAGTAAATAGCCGAGTTAAATTTGCAAATGTCTGAAAAACCGAAGCTAATGGTGGTTGATGACGAACCGGAAAACCTGGACTTGATGTACAGGACGTTTCGGCGTCAGTTTCAAATATTTAAAGCAGAAAGTCCGTCCGTCGCGCTGGAAACTCTCGATCGAGAAGGCGAAATGGCGGTGATTATTTCCGATCATCTCATGCCGCAAATGACTGGTGTAGAATTTTTAACCACTACGATCGAACGTTTTCCCCATACAATTCGCATTCTTCTCAGCGGACTCGGCGAAGAAATGGACGGACTCGGAGAAAATATGAAAAAGGCTCAGGTGTTTAAATTAATTACCAAGCCTTGCAATATAGACGAACTTAAGGCTGTCGTCCAAGAAGCGACTGAAAAATACCAGGCGGCGAAGCTGGCTGAAGAATGAAATATTGTGAGAAATTTGCAAATAGGTGCGTTAAACTCAAAAATTCAAAGCCACAGCTATCTAGGCTAAAAAATGACAGCTAATGTTACTGTAATCGACCATCCCTTAATCCAGCATAAGTTGACGCTGATGCGTCTAACGGAAACCAGCACGGCAAAATTTCGCAACTTGCTTAGAGAAATTGGGATGTTGTTAGCTTATGAGGTGACGCGAGATTTGCCGCTGAGGTACGAAGAAATTAAAACGCCGATCGCTCCTATGTTAGCACCGATGCTGGCAGCGGAAAAAAAGATGGTAATTATCTCGATTATGCGAGCGGGACAGGGGATTTTGGATGGCATTTTAGAATTAATTCCTTCGGCGCGGGTAGGACATATCGGTTTGTATCGCGACCCCACAACTCTTGTTGCAATTGAATATTATTTTAAGGTTCCTCAAGATATCGAACAGCGAGATGTTTTGATTGTCGATCCCATGTTGGCAACGGGAAATTCTGCTGTTGCTGCTGTTGACAGAATTAAGGAAGTCAATCCCCTTTCGATCAAGTTTTTATGTTTGCTAGCCGCACCAGAAGGAATTGCACATTTTCACGAACAACATCCCGATGTTCCTATCTATACGGCGGCAATAGATGATTATTTGGACGAACACGGTTATATTGTACCGGGACTTGGAGATGCTGGCGATCGTCTCTACGGGACAAAATAAAAGTCAAAAGTCAAAAGTCAAAAGTCAAAAGTTAAATCGCCCCAAGAGTAAAAATATTATGAATTTTGAAGAACTATTTAACCGAGCCGCATCTAAATTCGAGCAAGGCGATCTTTTCGGAGCTTTGGGAGATGTTGCCCAAGGTGTTATCCAGCCTATAGAAATTGCTCCGCTTCATTACGAATTAGGTAATGGCTGCTTGTTATTATTAGATTATGAAGGAGCGATCGAAAATTACGATCGCGCAATTGAAATAGATTCCAACTATGTCGAGGCTTATGAAAAACGAGCGTCAGCTCGCAACTTTATCAAGGATTACCAAGGCGCAATTGATGATTACACCCAGGTGCTTAGGATCGCTCCCAATTATATAGATATTTATGAAAAACGGGCGGATGTTTGGGAAAATATGGAAAACTACCAAGCAGCTAATGATGATTATAATAGTTTAATTATTGCCAAACCTTACGATACTAATAGCTATCAAAAACGCGCTCGCGTTCGCAGAAAAATAGAAAATTATCAAGGCGCTATTGAGGATTATAACCGCTGGCTTACGCTCGAACCAAATTCGATTGATGCTCATTACGAACGCGCTTATACCCGCGAAAAAATGGGGGATTATCAGGGAGCGATTGAGGATTATAAATTGTTACTTCGCATCAATCCCGATTATTCATTAGCTGCTTCGCGCATATTTTTAGTTCGCATCAACGATATGGAAGATTATCGGGGAGCAATTGCAGATTACACTGAGTTGATTAGTCTAAGACCGAATTTTGCCGAACATTATTACATCCGAGGTTGTTTGCAGCAACTTCTGGGAAATTATCAAGAAGCGCTAGCAGATTACGATCGGGGATTAAGTTTAAAGGCGGACTTTTCGTTATACTCCAGTCGGGGTGTAGTTTACTATAGATTGGGGAATTACGATTTGGCAATGAGCGATTTTGAGCGAGCGATCGAGTTGTCTCCCAATTTGGCAGAAGCTTACGTAAATCGAGGTGCAGTTCGCTATGCAATCGGAAATTACCAAGCAGCAATTGCCGATTTCGATCGCGCTTTAATTTTGAATGCAAACTTGGCAACAGCTTATTCTAGCAGAGGTGCAACTCGCTATATTCTGGATGAATACCAAAGTGCGATCGTCGATTTTAATGGTGCGATCGAACTCAATCCGGAGTTTGCCGAAGCTTACTCCAATCGCGGTGTAGTTCGCTACAAAATGGGAGAATATGAAGCAGCGATCGCAGATCTTCACAACGCTGTAAATCTCAATCCTAACTTCGTAGAAGCTTACTTTAACAAAGCCGTTGTTCGCGCTCAAATTGGAGATAATTTAGGAGCCAATGAAGATTTACAAAAAGCCAGACAACTTTGTTTGGAAAATACGAATATAGCTGTCAACCAAAAAATCATCGACTTGATTATAAAGTTGGAACATTAGTCACCAGATTTTGGATTTTGGATTTTGGATTTGCTCCACAATGAGCGAGCCGAGCTTGAAATTAGGAAAATTTTTTTGATGATGAACTATATACTAAATTTCTGTATCTAAATTTACAAAATACCTGGAATGTGGGAAAAAAATTTTGTGCGGATGCAGCCGTCACACTTTCACCGCAAATGCAAAAACAAAATAGAGATCGATCGGATTCTGCATAACCAAAGCAAATTTGTAGCTAAATTTACAAAATACTATAGTGACTGTTTATAAGACTGATAAGGAGAACTAAAACATGGGCGTTTTAGAAATTCATGATAGCCAAAAAGAATCTCATAGTTATCGGCAACGGCATGGTAGGTCACAAGTTCTTAGAACTAGCGATCGCTTCATGTGCGACCCAGAAATGGAACTTAATAACCTTCTGCGAAGAACCTCGTGTTGCTTACGATCGCGTTAATCTCAGCAGCTTCTTTTCTGGCAAAACTGCCGCAGATTTATCTCTAGTCGAACCTGGATTATATCAAGAAAACGGTATTCAAATCCATATCGGCGATAAAGCAGTTGCCATTAACAGGGAAGAAAAAACCGTCACCTCTGCCAATGGGGTAACACTTCCCTACGACAAAATTGTCTTGGCAACAGGTTCCTATCCCTTCGTACCGCCGATTAAAGGAAATAAGGCTACAGGAACTTTCGTTTATCGGACAATAGAAGACCTTGAAGCGATGTCCGCCTACGCCAAAAACTGCAAAGTAGGCGTAGTTGTAGGCGGAGGATTATTAGGATTAGAAGCAGCCAACGCACTCCAAAACCTGGGATTAAAAACCCACATCGTTGAATTTGCACCTCGCCTCATGCCAGTGCAAATAGATGATATCGGTGGTGCTATCCTTCGCAATAAAATAGAAGAACTGGGAATATCCGTTCATACCAATAAATCGACAACGCAAATCGTCAGCGAAAACGGTAAACTCGTCAAAATGCTATTCGCTGATGGCACCGAATTAGAAACAGACACGATCGTTTTCTCCGCCGGCATTCGTCCCCGTGACGAACTCGCCAGACAATGCGGATTGACAATCGGAGAAAGAGGCGGAATAATCATCAACGATTATTGCCAAACTTCAGATCCAGATATTTACGCTATTGGAGAATGCGCTCTTCATCAGAATCGCATCTACGGCTTAGTAGCACCTGGCTACACAATGGCAGGAGTCGTAGCAGATATTTTCAACAATATCGCGACCAGCAAATTTACTGGCGCGGATATGTCCACCAAACTGAAATTACTGGGAGTGGACGTAGCCAGCTTCGGAGATGCTTTTGCCAGAACACCCGATGCTAAAGAAATTGCGATCGCCGATAACGTTCGAGGTATCTACAAAAAACTGGTACTCAATGAAGATGGCACTCGTTTGTTAGGCGGAATTCTCATCGGCGATGCTTCTGCTTACGGTACTCTGCTGCAATTTGTGCAAAACGGCATAACTTTGCCACCCCATCCCGAAGATTTGCTAATGCCACCACGAGAAGGTAAATCAACAGTCGCCGCGATGGGAGTAGAAAGTTTGCCGGATACAGCCCAAATTTGCTCGTGCAATAATGTCAGCAAAGCACAAATTTGTACTGCTATTCGCGAAAACAAACTCACCGATATCGGCAGCGTCAAAAAATGCACCAAAGCGGGAACAGGTTGCGGCGGTTGTGTACCGTTGGTAACGGATATCCTCAAGTCGGAGATGAAGAAAGCCGGATTGGTGGTGAAGAATCATCTCTGCGAACACTTCCCCTATTCCCGTCAAGAACTCTATCATTTGTTGCGATTCCACCAAATCAAGACATTTGATGAGTTACTCCAACATCACGGTAAGGGATTGGGTTGCGAAATTTGCAAACCTGCCGTCGCTTCCATGCTTGCTTCTACTTGGAACGATCATGTTTTGACTCCCACTCACGTCAGTTTGCAAGATACCAATGATTACTATCTGGCAAACATTCAGCGGGATGGTACATACTCGGTAGTTCCCAGAGTACCGGGGGGCGAAATTACGCCAGAAAAACTGATTGCTTTGGGAGAAGTTGCCAAGGAGTTCAATCTTTACACTAAAATTACTGGCGGACAGCGCATCGATTTGTTTGGTGCGCGTGTGGATCAATTACCGTTAATTTGGCAGAAATTAGTAGATGCGGGATTTGAATCCGGACACGCTTATGGCAAGGCGTTGCGAACAGTAAAATCTTGTGTGGGTAGTACTTGGTGTCGTTTTGGCGTGCAAGATTCTGTTGGTTTGGCAGTAGAATTAGAACTGCGCTATCGCGGTTTGAGATCTCCTCACAAACTAAAATCTGCTGTTTCTGGTTGCACCCGCGAATGTGCGGAAGCTCAAAGTAAAGACTTTGGGATAATTGCTACAGAAAAAGGTTGGAATTTGTACGTCTGCGGTAACGGTGGTATGAAGCCGCAACACGCGCAATTACTAGCAGCAGATATTGACAAAGAAACGCTGATTAAGTACATCGATCGCTTCTTAGTTTTCTACATCCGCACTGCTGACAGATTGGAACGCACTGCTACTTGGTTTAACAAACTGGAAGGTGGCATCGAATATTTGAAACAGGTAATTATCGAAGATTCTCTCGGCATTGGTGCTGAGTTAGAAGCACAAATGGAATACCTTGTCAAGACCTACCAGTGCGAATGGAAAGCGACTATTGAAGACCCGGAAAAACTTCAGCGCTTCCGTCACTTTGTCAATTCCGACGAACCAGACCCCAGTCTGGCTTATGTCGAAGAACGGGGTCAAAAACGTCCGGCGAAGGAACACGAGAAAGCCTTGGTTTAATGTATTAGGGTAAGCGTCGTGTCACCGAATCAACACCGATGAAACTATACTACATTACCCTCAACACCTCAGACGAAGCGCGTCAGATCAGTCAGGCATTGCTTCAGCAACAGTTAGCTGTCTGTACGAATTGGTTTCCCATCACTTGTGCTTATCGTTGGGAAGGCAAAATCGTCGAAGAACCAGAAACAGTGCTGATTGTTAAAACTCAATCCGGCTATCGAGAAGCGATCGAAGAGGTAATCCGCCAGCACATCAGCTATACCAATTTAATCGCTGAAATCTCTCCTGAGTCAATCAATGAAGGCTTTTTCAATTGGTTGAACGCAGAAGTACTGCTGAAATAAGCAACAGCTATCCAAATCTAATATCGGTTGGGAAACTGATGACCATTTATCTCGATTCCGCAATTATTTCAGAAGCCCAAACCGCTAAAGAGTTGGGCTGGGTAAAAGGAATTACCACTAACCCAACTCTTTTATCCAAAACCGATTTACCAGTTGAAACGACACTCAAGGAACTAGCTAAATTAACGAATGGCCCAGTTTTTTACCAGCTAATATCGTCGGAACTGGATGAAATGGTTAAGGAAGGTCGCAAGGCTTTTGAGATTATCGGTTATCAAACGGTGCTGAAAATTCCGGCTACAATAGTTGGCTTTCAAGCTGTTACTCGCCTCTCTCCGGAAATAAACTGTTCGGTGACAGCAATTTACAGTCCGGCACAAGCGGCTGTGGCAAAAGAGGCGGGAGCAAAATATGCGATCGCCTACGTTAACCGCGCTACCAAACTACTAGGTGATGGCATTGCGTTAGTGCGAGAAATGGCAAGCGTTTTGGCAAACAGCAGCACGGAAATTCTCGCCGCCAGCATCAAATCGCCAGAAGAAGCCGCCGCATCTCTACAAGCAGGGGCGCATCATCTCACGCTTCCCTTGAGTATGTTGCAGGCAATGGCAACCGATCGACTTTCACTGCAAACTGTTGAGGATTTCAACAAAAACGGACGCGGCATTAGTTATTAATTATTGCCGTTGTACAACTGACAACTAACAATTAACAAACGAGGAGAAATAAAATGGTTCAAGCATTACCAGTTCGCGATACAATGACAACATGGGTAAATATCTGCCCTCTTTCTGCGATCGCACCGAATACTGGCGTTTGCGCCTTAGTAGCAGGCGAACAAATAGCTGTTTTTCGACTTGGATACGGAACCGATCTTTACGGGATCGGTAACTACGATCCGTTTAGCAAAACTTATGTTTTATCGCGGGGAATAATCGGCGATCGCAACGGCATTCCCAAAGTTGCTTCCCCAATTTACAAACAAAACTTCAACTTGCAAACAGGACAGTGTTTCGATGACGAAAACGTCAAATTACCAACTTATCAAGTCAGGGTCATCGAAGGACGAGTGCAGGTAGCCATTAATAAAGGGTTTTCCAGTCATTAGGCAATTGCCCCTAACAGCGTTCATCCAAACACACACACAATCCCCTTTTTGCCAACCCACGTATCGATTGCGGTTGGCAATTTTATATTTTAGGTATAAAAAAGATAGTATAAATGAATAAGTTTTTACACTGTTTCCAGGGAATTCAGTTATGTCAGAACCGTTTTCTACTCAAGTGAGCGATCGCATCTGCTCCCATATGAACGAAGATCGTGGAGATGCCCTACTTATCTACGCCCAAACTTTTGGCAGTTTAACTCATGCGACATCAGCACAGATGCTTTCTATCGATCCTGAAGGCATGAATTTATCCGTACAAGTCAATAATGCTACCTTACCAGTTCGCATTCAATTTGACCACGTTCTCAAAAATTCCGAAGACGCTCACGACACTCTCATTGCAATGGTGGGACAGGGGAGATCGCAGGGTTGAAAGGATGGTGCAGGTGGTGGGTGGTGCGATCGCAAAATGACAACACATTAACTAGCTTATTTCCAAAAAGTAGACAGCCGTAAAACTAGCCAGATTTGCCCCAGTTGTGATGTTGAGACAGGCAAGAAAGAACTTTCAGAACGTACTCACGTTTGTTCAAATTGTGGCTGTACAACTGATAGAGATGTTGCAGCCGCTCAAGTAGTTCTCATTCGAGGACTTGCAGCCGTTGGGCAAACGGTGAAGATGCTTGCTGAGGGCAAATTCATTGGAATCCCTATGAAGCAAGAATCCTCGTGTCTTTAGACCGAGGAGTGTCAAAAATCAACGCAGCCTAGACGCAAACCCCGTTTCTTCGCTCACAAGATCGCGCTAGGCTGTTGACAAAATATCATTTATATGCTTACGAACCAGAAGCAGCCAGTTCCGCCAAGCGTTCCTGCTGGTCTTTGCTAATGCAACTTTGAATTACCGTCTCTATGTCACCTTCCAAAACAGTGGTGAGAGTGTAATTCTGACCCAAACGGTGATCGGTAACGCGGTTATCCTTGTAGTTGTAAGTGCGGATCTTTTCCGATCGCTCCCCACTACCCACCTGAGAGCGACGCATCGAAGTCACCGCCTCCTGTTGTTCCCGCAGCTTCATTTCATACAGCTTGGCACGCAGAATTTGCATGGCCCGCTCTTTATTTTGCAGCTGAGAGCGTTCTTCCGTACAGAAAATCCGAATACCCGTAGGTTTGTGGATCAAATCAACAGCAGTTTCCACCTTGTTGACATTTTGGCCACCAGCACCGCCCGATCGAGCAGTCTTCATTTCAATATCCTTCGGGTCAATATGCACTTCCACATCGTCTACCTCTGGCATCACCGCCACAGTAGCCGTTGAGGTATGAACCCGACCCCCAGCCTCAGTCACCGGCACCCTTTGTACCCGGTGAACTCCAGCTTCAAATTTCAGCTTGCTGTAAACTTGGTCGCCCTGTATTTCCAGAACAGCTTCTTTAAAACCGCCCATTTCTGCCAGCGACTCGCTGACCAATTTTACGCGCCAGCCTTGACTATCTGCATAGCGCGAGTACATCCGCAGCAAGTCGCCCGCCCAAATACTGGCTTCATCCCCACCGGTGCCTGCGCGAATTTCCAACATGATATTTTTCTCATCATTGGGATCGCGGGGTAAAAGCAAAATTTTCAGGCGAGTCTCTAACTCTTCTATCCTTGACTCCAATTCGTCTACCTCCAGGGCTGCCATTTCTTGCAACTCTGGATCGCCATTTGCTTCCTTGTGAACTTGTTTAGCGCCCACCAACTCTGACTGAGCAGTTTTCCACATATCATATGTGTTGACCACTTCTTCCAAAGAAGAGCGTGCCTTAGCCACTTTTTGATACTCGGTCGGGTCAGTGGCGATATCTGGATCTGCCAGACGCCGGTTCAGTTCGTTGAAGGTTTGTTCGACAGATTTTAGTTTGTTTAGCAGGTATGTTTCAGCCATAGTCAGTTGTCAGTTGTCAGTTGTCGTTTGTGAAAAATTAGGAGGGGTCGGTTGTCGGTAGAAAAAACTACAAACAACAAACTACAGACAATTGACTATCCTGCTACTTTTTATTTTTGCCGCCAGGAGCTGGTTTGGCTTGGCTCTCGCCACCTTCCAACATACCGTATTTACGCAAGAAGCGTTCCACCCGACCTTCGGTGTCGATGATTTTTTGAGTGCCTGTGAAAAAGGGATGGTTACCAGACCAGACATCAACGTGAAGTTCTGGCTTTGTCGAACCGACGGTCATAACTACTTGACCGTTACAGTAGACTTTGGCATCGGGATACCACTTGGGATGAATATCGGGTTTTGGCATATTTCCTATTTCCTTGAGATATTTTGCTAATTGGGGAATTAGTCAACAGTGAGTTGCGATCGCCATTGCAGATTTCAAATTTTAAATTTCAGATTTATCTAAATTTGCCATCTGCAATTTAAAATTTGAAATTTTTCGATCGGCAATAACTCCACTATTTTAACGCTTGGAGTACTGAGGTGCTTTGCGAGCTTTATGCAAACCGTATTTCTTGCGTTCTTTCGCCCGTGGGTCGCGGGTGAGATAACCTTCAGTTTTCAGGGGCTTGCGGTTATCTGGGTCTAATTGACACAGAGCTCTAGCTACTCCCAAACGAATCGCATCAGCTTGTCCCGCCACTCCGCCACCGTGGGCGTTGACCAGGATATCGTATTCATTTTCCAATCCCAGCGTTTCTAAGGGAGCTTTAACGGCGGAAAGGAAACCTGTATTGAACTGGAGGTAAAGATCTCCAGCTTTTTGATTGATTAGTATTTGACCGTTACCGGGAACGAGGCGCACTCTAGCTACAGCAGATTTGCGACGACCGGTGCCCCAGTACATAACGCGATCGCTAGTTTCAGTTGCTTGCATTAATCTTCTCCTGGAATAGTGTTAACTTTCAACTCTTGAGGTTTTTGTGCTTGGTGAGGATGGTCGGGGCCAGTGTACACTTTTAGCTTAGTAAACAAGCTTCTGCCTAGAGAATTTTTGGGCAGCATCCCGCGTACAGCGTGTTCGATAATCCTTTCTGGCAAACGGGCTTGCAGTTGGGCAAAATTTTCCGTCTTCATCCCACCCGGTCTGCCGGAATTGCGGCGGTACACTTTCTGAGTGCGTTTTTTGCCGGTGACCGTGACCTTCTCGGCGTTAACTACAATCACAAAATCACCTGTATCCAGATGAGGTGTGTAGTGGGGTTTGTTTTTTCCTCTCAGAACTATCGCAATTTCGCTGGCGAGTCTTCCCAAGCGCTGATTGGCGGCATCTACCACGTACCACTGGCGCTCTGAGGTATTTTGAGGAGGTAGATAGGTTTTTTCCATAGTTTATTTGTGGGTTGTCAGTTGTGAGTTGTCATTTGTCATTTGTCGGTAGTTTTTCTGCTAATGACCGAGACTGATGACTATTGACTGAATAAAAATTTGGGTTGTTTATCGAACCAGATTTCTGGAGGAAAGGGGAATTCTGGATAACCTACGCGCAACAGACACAACCCATGAGCTGGTGCGGCGTACTTTACTTCGTTACGAAGTTGGTTAACCCAAAGATTGGTGAAGTTATCGAGCGATCTTTCGCCTCGACCCACTTGCACCAGCAATCCCACCAGCAGCCTTACCATACCGTACAAAAATCCATTCGCTTGCACCTCCATGTAAACGAATGGCCCTTCGCGATATGTTTGTGCTTCCTGCACTTCTACCCAGGAATGAGCCCGACCGGAATTAGAGCGGTGAAAAGCAGCCAAATCGTGCTTGCCAATTAAAGGGTTGAGGGCTGCTTGCATTGCTCGTTCGTCCAGCGGCGCATAATAATAATGCCAAGCAAAGGGACGCACGAACAAGTTGGGTTGGCGATCGGTGTAGATAGTATAACGATAGCGGCGATAGCTAGCGGAAAAGCGGGCGTGCCAAGTAGGGCTTACCTCAGCCGAAGCCAGAATCAATATATCCTTTGGCAGCTGAGTATTGAGAATTGTCGCCCACTTTTCTGGTGGGATAGTACCCGTAGCTTCAAAATGAGCCACTTGGGCAGCTGCGTGAACCCCAGAATCGGTTCTTCCCGCACCGTACAGCGTTACCGATCTATTCATAATTTCAGAAAGAACTTTTTCAATTTCTTCCTGTACCGATCGGTGTTTGGGCTGTCGTTGCCATCCATGAAAATGAGTGCCCAAGTATTGAATCACCAGGGCAACTCGCTGCGACGATTTTAGATTTTCGATTTGCGATTGAGGATGTGTCATCGATCTCAAAATCTAAAATCCTCATCAATCAGACCAGTTCGATAATTGCCATTTCCGCATTATCCCCTCGGCGTCTGACGGTGCGGAGGATGCGGGTATATCCGCCCTGACGGTTGCCGTAGCGTTCGCCTACCTGTTCAAACAGCGCGTGAACCAACTGTTTATCGTAAAGATAGCCGATTGCTTGACGACGAGCTGCCAGAGTGCCATCTTTGGCCAAGGTAATTATCCTGTCTGCTTCCGAACGAACTGCTTTTGCCCTTGCTTTAGTGGTCTGAATCCGACCGTGACGCAATAATTGAGTTGTCAGAGCTCTGAGGAGAGCCCGACGCTGGTCGGCTGGCTTGCCGAGTTGAGGAACACGACGTCCGTGACGCATAACACTTCCTTTGTACCTGAATTAACGCAACACTCAATTATTAGATGAAATCATCCGTTTGATTTGGCAGACTTTTCTGCTGGCAATGTGATTCCCAATCGTCGCTGTAAAGCTTCGATTACTTCTTCCGCAGACTTCTGACCGAAGTTTTTGATTTCCAGTAAGTCTTCTTGCGTGTAATCCAACAAGTCGGCTACTGAGTTAATCTGAGCCCGCTTCAGACAGTTATAAGCCCGCACCGATAGTTGCAATTCCTCGATCGGAATCTGGCTGGTGGGGTCTTCGTCGTCTGATTTATCTGTGTCTATGGGTTGCAGATTCATGTTTGTCAGCGGGTTGAACAAATCCACTAGGATACCCGCTGCTTGCGATAGTGCTTCTTGGGGTGAAATACTGCCATTCGTCCAGATTTCCATGAGCAGTCGGTCTTTTTCTGCCGCACCATCACCGCGAATTTCTTCTACGCTGTAGTTGACTTTGCGAACCGGCATAAAAATGGCGTCAATCTGGAGAAAGTCTAAAGCAGCTGCTTCATCGTGCCCGCGATCGACCGATCTATAACCCTTACCTGTTTCCAGGCGGAATTCCATTTCCAGCTTAGCCCCTGCTGCCAATGTGGCTACGTACTGACTTGGATCGACTACTTCCACCTGAGAAGGCAAATCGAATTGTGACGCCGTTACCGTACCCGCTCCGGTGGCTACTAATCGGCCTATCTGCGGTTGGGAGTCATGGCTTTTGAAAACTATTTCTTTCATGTTGAGCAGGATCTCCAGCACATCCTCCCGCACTCCTGGAATCGTGGCAAATTCGTGATTGACTCCGGCAATGCGGACGGCAGTAACTGCTGTCCCCGGCAGGTTAGATAGCAGTACTCGTCGCAATGCGTTGCCAACTGTCGTTCCTTGCCCCCGTTCCAGTGGCTCTAGGACAAATTTGCTGTATTGACCGCGATTTTTCTCGATGTTAGACTCGACACATTCAATTTGAAATTGCGCCACGTAACGATCCCCCTTCTTCCTCGATCCGGTGGAAGGCAGCACAAGCAGCCTCCCCTGTTTATTTCTGAGCTGAGTGTTCAGATGACTATTGCCATTGCCACTGTCTCCAGCTAGTGGGTTGGCAATATTTAAGGCAACCCACTCGCCAACTACAAGGATCGGTCTTGGCGACACCAGAGCCGGAAGCAAACCGCAGACCTAACATCGACCAGGCTGACCCTTGTGCTTTAAAACACTACAAAAATTTTGTTGTGTCTAAACGCGGCGACGTTTGGGTGGGCGGCAGCCGTTATGGGGAATCGGAGTAATATCGCGAATCAACGTAATTTCCAGTCCAGCACCCTGAAGCGCTCGAATCGCGGTTTCGCGGCCTGCTCCCGGGCCGCTCACCATTACTTCTATCTGCCGCATTCCCTGGTCGATCGCTCGGCGAGCGGCTCCTTCAGCAGCTGTTTGAGCTGCAAAGGGTGTGCCTTTTTTTGCACCTTTAAAGCCACTAGAACCTGCTGATGCCCAAGAGATTACATCTCCATTCTGATCGCCGATCGTGACAATAGTGTTGTTGAACGTTGACTGGATGTAGGCTACCCCGTTGGGTACGTTTCGCTTTTGCTTTTTTGCACCTGTTTTTCTGGTTGTTTGTCGTTGCGCCATATCGATCTATAAGCTTGGGTTTATCTTGAACAGCAGCTTGTATTGTTGCCTTGGTAATTTTACTTGTGGCTCAATTGAATGCTTACTTCTTCGCAGGTGCCTTTTTCTTACCTGCCACGGTTTGACGTCTACCGCGACGAGTGCGAGCATTAGTACGAGTTCTTTGACCTCTGACTGGAAGCCCCTGACGATGGCGGCGACCTCGGTATGTACCGATGTCGATCAGGCGCTTGATATTCATCGCCTCCAAACGCCTCAGATCGCCTTCCACCTGGTAGTTGGTTTCGACTGCCGATCGCAATGCTGCTACTTCGGCATCGCTGAGATCTTTAACACGAGTGTCCGGATTAATGTTGGTCGCGGCTAAAATTTCCTTAGACCGCGTTAGACCGATTCCGTAAATGTATGTCAGACCGATTTCGACGCGCTTATCGCGCGGAAGGTCTACCCCGGCAATCCTTGCCACGCTTTATCTCTCCCTATTTGTTTCGTTGGTGCTAAAAATTGCAATTGTTTAGTATCCATATGCAATGCTGGATACTGCTGATATGCTAACCCTGGCGTTGCTTGTGCTTAGGGTTAGAGCAGATAACCATAACTCTGCCCCGTCTGCGGATGACGCGGCATTTTTCACACATTTTCCGAACTGATGCTCGAACTTTCATGGCCATTTCGGCTGTACTACAAACTATATATTATATCATTTTTTATCTTATTTGTCAGTTATTTATTTTATCCTAACTAAAGATGGATTTTAATGCCATAACCCCATTTACCTTACATACTTTTTACGGTGGTAAGCCAGGATGGCTTTTGTAAGGTGATAGGGGGTTTACTCTACTTTGACGCCATCTTCTGGCAAGATTTGGATGTAATTACGCCTCATCTTGCCAGAGAAGAGATATACGCCAAAACGTTAAACCGATTATGCAGATTAACGCCAAACAGGGCATTGGGCAGGGACTCACTTACCATGCCCTCCATCTCAATTAGGTCTTGTTTCGACAATTTGCTTTTTCCTTAAAGGTGCGCTTTTTGCTTTAGGTGAGTAAGCGCCGCGATAAGTAATCCGTCCCTTGGTCAAATCGTAAGGGGTTAGTTCTACCTTTACGCGATCGCCCGGCAATATCTTGATGTTATTGCGACGAATTTTGCCAGAGATGTGAGCCAGTACGTTAAACCCGTTATCCAGCTCAACGCGGAACATAGCATTAGGAAGAGACTCGGTAACAGTACCTTCCATTTCAATCAAATCTTGCTTAGACAGTGGATTTTTCCTCAACGCTACATTTTATCGAACAGGTTGGCCGAAATTATCTGCCGCAGACTATTTTAGGCATCTGAGCCCAAACTCCGCCACCCTTTAACATATCTTATCAAAGACTGACAAAATGTGCCTCCGTGAAAGTTATGACACCGAGCGATTTTTTACTGTAAAGCGTTGACTTCAGGGATGCTCTTGCCCATCCGTGAAATCAACGCCCTAATTTTGCAGTAGCTACAGATCGATCGCTTTCTTAATTTCGGTGGTGACCTCTGTCATCGTGCGATCGCCCTCAATAGACACCAGTTGCTGGCGATCTCGATAATAATCGATCAACGGAGCAGTTTGTTCCCGATAAACTTCCAGCCGACGACGAATCACTTCCTCTGTATCGTCAGGACGTCCGCGCCCCAGCAGACGGCGCACCAACACTTCATCCGGTACTTCCAAGTTGACTACGCGATCGCACTTCTGCTTCAGTTGCTCGAGCAGTTCATCCAAAAAGCCGGCTTGGGTGACATTGCGCGGAAAGCCATCTAGAATCCAACCATCCTGAGTATCGCTTTGATTCAGCCGCTCTCGCATCATATCCAGAATCAAGCTATCCGGAACCAACTCGCCTCGTTCTTGGTAAGACTTAGCTTTAGTGCCCAGAGGAGTGCCTTGCGCTACCTCATTTCTTAAAATATCACCCGTCGAGATATGGGGAATAGCACACGAATCGGCCAGCTTCTTAGCCTGAGTTCCCTTACCTGCACCGGGCGGGCCCAGAAAAATCAATCGCGTCACTCTTGTTTCACCATTCCTTCGTATCGCTGGGAGATCACGTAAGTTTGAATTTGTTTCGACGTATCAATTGCTACACCAACAAGAATCAACAGAGAAGTTGCTCCCAGTCCCCTGAACGTTCCCAAATTGGTAGCACTTTCGACTACCGTTGGGATAATTGCCACTGCGCCCAGGAAAATAGCTCCCAAAAGAGTTAGTCTGTTTAAAACCCGTTCCACATACTCGCTGGTAGCTTTACCGGGACGAATACCCGGAATGCTAGAGCCCATTTTCTTGAGATTCTGTGCCAGATCCACAGGATTGACGATCAGAGAAGCATAGAAATAGCTAAAGAAAAGAATTAGGAACAGATAAGCCCCCACATAAATAAGACTGCCAGGGTGGAGATAGGTATTGGCGATTTTATTCAAAGTCTCATTTGGGAATAAATTTGCCAAAGAAGCTGGTAGAAACAGGACAGCAGATGCAAAGATAATCGGCATCACACCACCCTGATTCAATCGCAAAGGCAAATAGCTGCTTCTTTCCAAATACAGCTTACGTCCTACTTGGCGACGTGCGGAAACGATGGGAATTTTGCGGGTTCCTTCCTGTACGAAAACAATACCGACAATCATGACCAGGAAAACCACCAGCAAAATAATTACCTTACCGACAATTTCTCGGCCATCAGCCCGCCCAGCCGCATCTTGAGCTAATGCCAACGTAGCCCCGAAAGACTTGGGTATAACCGCCACAATGTTGAGGAAAATCAAAAGGGAAGCACCGTTACCAACGCCTCGTTCGGTGATCAGCTCGGACACCCACATCACAAACATGGAACCCGCTGTCAGTGCTATCACCGTTTTGGCATAGAAGAAAAACCCCGGATTGGCAGTTTCTGCAAAAGGAGCAACCCAAATAGAAATACCGATACTTTGAATTACCGCCCATCCCAAAGCTACATAGCGAGTAATCTGAGAAATCTTCCGTCGCCCTGCTTCGCCTTCATTTTTCTGCAAATTTTCCAAGCTGGGCAGTGCTGCTGTCAGCAGCTGCATAATAATCGAAGCATTAATGTAGGGCAAGATTCCCAGGGCAAAAATTCCCAAAGCCACTATACCGCCGCCAGAGAAAAGATCCAACAAACCTATTAAAGGACTGTTTTGAACCTGATCTTTAAACGCCTGTATGTTTATTCCCGGTACAGGCAAAAATACTCCCAGGCGCACCAAAATAAGCAAGCCAATTGTCACAAGCAGCCGGCCTCTGAGTCCGGCTGCTTGTGCCATTTGGGCAAAAGTTTCTTGAGCCGTTGGGGTTTTATCTCGACTGATCATAAAGGGTTACCTCTACGCGATCTTGGCACTGGCTGCAATTAAATTAAGGTTAGCCCCGGTTCGCTTCTACAACTTCGCAACTACCACCAGCCGCTTCAATTTTGCTGCGAGCTCCTGCTGTAAAAGCCGCTGCTTTCACTTGCAGCGAGACGTTAAGATTTCCATCTCCTAAAATTTTCAGCGGTCCCTTGTTGCTTGTGACAATACCAGCGCCCAGCAGCGATTCCAGGGTTACCTCAGTATTTGCAGGCAGCGATGCCAGCTTACTGACATTGATCGTAGTGTATTGGCGACGATTGATAACGGTAAAGTGCTTTAACTTGGGTATGCGCTTGTAGAGTGGCTGTTGTCCTCCCTCAAAACCCGGTCTGGTGCTACCGCCAGAACGGGATTTTTGACCGCGCATCCCCAAACCTGCACTAGCCCCCTGTCCGGCAGAAATACCTCTTCCTACCCGGCGAGGGCGATGTTTGGAGCCTTTTTTAGGCGTAGCATCATTTAATCTCATATTTTTGGTCACGGGTCATTGGTCAATCATGTCATCGGTCAGCGGTTATCAGTCATGGTTTTTAATGACTCATAACGATCGTGACTATGAGAAGAGATTCTCGATCGGCACACCGCGATCTTGGGCAACTTCAGAAAACGTTCGCAGGGTTTCCAAGGCGTTAACGGTGGCTCTGGCGTTGTTGAGCGGATTGTTAGAACCGAGCTGTTTGGCCAGGACGTTGCGAACACCCGCCAACTCCAACACGGTGCGTACAGCGCCACCTGCAATTACCCCCGTTCCCGGTGCTGCCGGTCGCATCATGATCTTCGCACCACCACCGTCACCTTGAGCTGGATGGGGAATCGAGTTTGATTTCGTGAGGGGTATTTCAACCAGGTGCTTTTTGCCATCGGCGACTCCCTTGCGGACAGCACCGATCACATCGCTGGCTTTACCAACTCCGACGCCTACTGTACCGCGTTCGTTACCGACGACGACAATGGCGCGGAAGCTCAGCTTTTTACCACCTTTTACTACTTTGCTAACGCGGCGGATTTGGATGACCCGCTCTTGCCAGGTAGTTTCTTTTTCTTTAGTGCGGCTGCTTTTTTTACGAGTTTTTTCTTTTTCCGCCATTGTTTTTTCCTTTTTTTTTGTCATTTGTCATTTGTCAAAAGTCATTTGTCATTTCCTCATGACTGATGACTGATGACACGATTGACAACTAGAAGTCTAAACCGGCTTCCCTAGCTGCGTCGGCGAGAGCTTTGATCCGACCGTGGTAAAGATTGCCGCCGCGATCGAATACGACTTTTTCAATACCCGCTTCGCGAGCTCGCTGTGCAATCAATTTGCCTACCTGGGTCGAAGCATCGCAATTGTAGCCAGCTTTTAATTCTGCTTTTAAGTCTGGCTCGACTGTCGAGGCGGCTACAAGGGTATGGTGCTTGGTGTCGTCGATCACTTGGGCATAAATATGCTGATTCGATCGAAACACAGCTAAGCGAGGACGTTCTGGTGTTCCAAAGACTGTGCGCCGGATGCGGCGATGCCGACGCTGCTTCGATTCTATGCGACTCAGCTTCATTTCTTCCCTGCCTTGCCAGCTTTACGTCTGACTACTTCACCGGCATAACGAATGCCTTTGCCTTTATAAACTTCTGGTGGGCGGACGGCGCGAATTTTGGCTGCTAAGTTACCCACAAGTTCTTTATCGATGCCACTGACGGTGATATTGACGTTGCCATCAACAGCCATTTGGGTGCCAGCGGGCGGTTCGATTTTGACTTCGTGGCTATAGCCCACGACCAAAACGAGATTGCGACCGTCAACTCTGGCCCTGTAACCAACACCTTGAATTTCCAATTTTTTCTGAAAGCCTTGGGAGACTCCCTCAACCATGTTGGCTACCAGGGTGCGACATAAACCGTGAAGTTGACGGAGGCTGCGAGACTCATTTTCCCGCACAACCTGCAAAGTTCCGCCGTCTTGCACTACAGTTATCCCTGCTGGCAGAACTCTAGAAAGTTCTCCTTTCGGCCCTTTTACAGCAACGTGTTGGTTGTCTATTGTCACCGATACTTTATCAGGAACAGCGATCGGGCGCTTACCGATACGAGACATAACGTTTTTGTCCTTTGTCAGTTATCAGTTGTCAAAAGTCAATCATTCAAAAGTCGGAAAGTAGGTGACTGATGACCGATGAATCTTGACCGAGTTACCAAACGTAGCAAAGTACTTCACCACCGATTCCCTGGCGTCGCGCTTCCCGATCGGTCATAATCCCACTGGGAGTGGAAATTATGGCGATGCCGATGCCACCGAGAACTCGCGGTAATTCTTTGCGGTTCGAGTAAACTCGCAGTCCTGGCTTGCTTACTCTTCTCAATTTGGTGATGATGGGCTGACGATTTTTTCCTTTGTATTTCAAAGAAATCACCAGCTCTTTCTTGACTCCTTCGCCATTTTCTTCGTACTCGCCGATAAAGCCCTCTTCCTTGAGGACTTTTGCAATGCTGCGAGTCATTTTTGTGGACGGTACCGCTGTTTTTTGATGCCGCGCTAAATTTGCATTGCGGATGCGCGTCAGCATATCTGAAATTGTGTCATTCGACGCCATCGTCTCCTCCTTATCGATCGCTGAAAGGCATCCCAAAAGCTTTAAGCAAGGCGCGACCCTCTTCGTCTGTTTTCGCAGTCGTGATGATCGAAATATCCAGACCTCGAATTTGATCGATTCTGTCGTATTCGATTTCTGGAAAAATCAACTGCTCTCTTACGCCCAGACTGTAGTTACCGCGACCGTCAAAGCTTTTGGGACTAATACCTCGAAAGTCGCGGATGCGGGGTAGCGCCAGGTTGACTAATCTATCGAAAAAGGCATACATCCGATCTCCCCGCAGCGTCACCATAATGCCGACTGGCATACCTTGGCGAATTTTGAAACCCGCGATCGCTTTTTTGGCTCTTGTGACTACAGGTTTTTGACCTGCGATCGTGCCAATTTCATTCAAGGAAGATTCCAGTGCCTTAGCGTTTGCCGCTGCATCGCCCAAACCCCTGTTGAGGGTGATTTTCACCAGCTTCGGCACCTGATGGATGTTTTTGTAATTGAACTGTTCCTTCAGTTTGGGAACAATATTCTCTTGATACTCGGTTTTCAGTCGTTGAGTCATTGTCTTCGTTTCTCTATCTTCCTGGGCTTGGTCAGGAAGGCGATTCCGGTAAATTTCAAATTTCAAATTGCAGATTTAATTAAATCTCAAATCTCCAATCTCCAATCTGAAATTCTTGCATTTATTTGTCTATAATTTCGCCAGTTTTCTTCAGCACCCGTACTTTCTTACCTTCTTCGGTATAGGTGTAGCCGACGCGACTGGCAACGTTTTGCTTAGTGGAATACAGCATCACGTTAGAACTGTGAATCGGTGCTTCATAGGTAGTAATCCGACCCGATTCCCCTTCTTGTTGGGGTTTAACGTGTTTGGTTTTGATGTTAACCCCTTTGACGATTACCTTACTTAATTTCGGAAACGTCCTTAAGATTTCACCGACTTTGCCTTTATCTTTACCAGAGATAACTTGAACGGTGTCACCTTTTTTAACGTGCATTTTGTAACGCACAGAATTATTGCCTGCTTTTTTAGCAGATGCTTGACCAATGCCACGATTAGCCATTACAGCACCTCCGGAGCTAGGGATACGATTTTGGTATAGTTCTTATCGCGCAGTTCCCGCGCTACGGGGCCAAAAACGCGGGTGCCTCTGGGGTTGCCATCTGCGTTGATGATTACGGCGGCATTATCGTCGAAACGAATGCTCATACCGCTTTCGCGACGCAAACCTTTGCGAGTGCGGACGATCACAGCTCGCACTACATCTGATTTCTTCACCCCCATATTGGGGATGGCATCTTTGACGACGGCGATAATTACATCACCTACATTGCCATAGCGGCGATTTCCGGCACCTAATACCCGGATACACATTAATTTGCGGGCACCGCTATTATCAGCAACATTGAGATAAGTCTGGGGTTGGATCACGGCTTTGCTAGTTGCTAAAAAGCTAATCGCTAATCGGTGAATTTCAAATTTTAGATTTCAAATTTCAAATTTAATAAATTTGCCATCTGAAATCTGAAATTTCCGATTAGGCTTTATTCGAGCTGAGAATTTCAATGACTTGCCAGCGTTTGGTGCGGCTAAGGGGACGGGTTTCGCGAATGCGGACGCGATCGCCCTCACGACATTTGTTTTCTTCATCGTGAGCCTTATACCGTTTTGTACGCACCACAATTTTTTGGTACTTGGGGTGGGGAGAGCGGTTTTCCACTGCTACCACCACGGTTTTATCCATTTTGTCGCTGACAACTAAGCCAACTCTTTCTTTAACTGCCATTGCCACTTCCTCCTATTGCGCGACTGACCCGGTGGTACTCGCGGATTTTTGGGCAGCCATTTTTCGTTCGTGTTCTACTGTCAGCAACTGAGCTATTTTGTGCTTCGTGTGCTTGAACTGATGCGGCTTTTCCAACTGACGAGTTGCTTTTTGCAGGCGTAGCTGAAACAGTTGTCGCTTAGCCTGAATAATTTGTTCTGCCAGCTCTTCATCGCTCAATTTTCTGGCTTCTTCAATCTTGGGAAGAGACATAGTTTATACATTCTCCTCAGAGCGCATGACGAACTTTGTTTTAATTGGCAACTTAAAAGAAGCCAAACGCATTGCTTCGCGAGCTGTCGCTTCGGTAACGCCTGTAATTTCAAACAGTATTCGTCCCGGTTTGACTACAGCCACCCAAAACTCAGGCGAGCCTTTACCAGAACCCATCCGGGTTTCTGCGGGACGCATCGTGACCGGTTTGTCGGGGAAAATGCGAATCCAAATCTTGCCACCCCTACGAATGTAGCGGGTCATGGCACGACGGCTAGCTTCGATTTGACGAGATGTGATCCAGGCTGGTTCTAGCGCTTGCAGACCGAAGTCACCGAAGTTAAGTTCGCTACCTCTGGTGGCTAACCCTTCCATGCGCCCGCGCTGTTGTTTGCGGAATTTAGTTCTTCTAGGACTTAACATGGCTTGTCATTGTGCTGGTAATTGGGAATGAGAATTTTGGATGAGAGGATGAGAGGATTTTGGATTGCTTTTGCATCTAAAAATCTCAAATCTCAAATCGAAAATTTTAAATTACCCATCATTGGAACGGTCTTCAAATTGCTGACGGCGTTTGCCTTGACGACGGCGAGGCGTACCTGGGGCAGCAGCAGGAGCGACTTCTTCTTGTCCGGGAATGATTTCGCCTTTAAAGATCCACACTTTGACACCAAGAATGCCGTAGATAGTCTTGGCGGTACGGTAAGCGAAATCAATATCTGCCCGTAAGGTATGCAGGGGTACTCTCCCTTCCCGCGTCCATTCAGTCCGAGCGATTTCTGCGCCGTTGAGGCGACCGCTTACTTGTACTTTGATTCCCTGAACTCCAGCACGCTGGGCGCGTTGAATTGCTTGACGGACAACTCGGCGGAAGGAAACGCGACGCTCTAGCTGTTGAGCGATGTATTCGGCAATCAGACCTGCATCCGCATCTACTCGCGCTACTTCGACGACGTTGATGCGAATTTGACGGTTGCTGCCCAGTTCTTCTTGAAGACCGGTTCGCAAGGTTTCAATACCCGTGCCGCCGCGACCGACAACTACACCGGGTCTGGCGGTGCGAATTTCTAAGTCGATTTGATCGGCTTTGCGTTCGATTCGCACGTCGGAAATGCCGGCGTTAGCCAGATTTTTTTCGACGTAGTTGCGAATTTTGTAGTCTTCTTGGAGTAGCTCTGGGTAGCGATCGGCGTCGGCATACCAGCGAGAGCGATGTTCTTGGATTATGCCCAGTCGAAAGCCAACTGGATGAATCTTTTGTCCCATATCGATTTTAGATTTTAGATTTTAGATTTTAGATTTCAGATTTCAGATTAAATTTGCCATTTGAATTCTGAAATCTAAAACTTGCAATTGCTATTTCTCTGCTGCTTCCGCGACGGCGACAGTGATATGACAGGTGGGCTTGCGAATTTGGTAAGCTCGACCCTGCGCTCGTGGCCGGAAACGCTTTAATGTTGCGCCTTGGTCTGCGTAGGCTGTGCTGACTACTAACTTGGCCGGATCTAAACCTGCGTTGTGTTCGGCATTGGCGACGGCGGAGCGCAGCACTTTGAGAACTGGTTCGCAAGCTTTATAGGGCATGAACTCCAGAACGATGAGCGCTTCCCGATAGGAGCGACCCCGAATTTGGTCGAGGACGCGGCGCACCTTATGGGGAGACATACGAATGTAGCGTGCGATCGCCTTAATTTCTGTGGTATCGGTTGCCATAGATTTCTCCATCTTTGTCATCAATCAAGAGTCATCGGTCAAGAGTCATTATTCATAGTTAATCGTTGATTGTTTATTGTTGACTATTAACCGCAGACTAACAACTAACAACTGACAACTGACTAATGACTAAGACAAACTATCTCTTCGCCTTTTTATCGCCCTTCGCGTGTCCTCTAAAGGTGCGCGTGGGGGCAAATTCACCCAATTTGTGTCCCACCATCTGATCGGAAATATAAATCGGTACGTGAGTTCTGCCATTGTGTACGGCGATCGTATGACCGACCATTTGAGGTAAAACTGTTGAAGCCCGCGACCAAGTTTTGATGACTTGCTTTTCGTTTCTGGCATTCAACTTTTCAATTTTGCTGAGCAGATGGTCTGCGACAAAAGGCCCTTTTTTTAATGAACGACCCATAGTTCGATTTTAGATTTTGGATTTTGGATTTTGGATTTTGGATTTTGGATTTTAGATTTTAAATTTTTTTATTTGTCAATCTAAAATCTAAAATCTCAAATCTAAAATTCTTATGATTCCCGACCGCCACGTCCGCGCTTGGAGGCTTTGCGACGACGACGCACTATTAAGGAACTACTCGGTTTTTTAGGTTTGCGCGTTTTGGCACCCAAGGTAGGTTTACCCCAAGGGGTTACTGGCCCGCTTCTACCGATCGGCGCTCTACCTTCTCCACCGCCGTGGGGGTGATCCACTGGGTTCATGACGCTGCCTCTAACTTTAGGCCGGCGACCTTTCCAGCGATTGCGACCTGCTTTGCCGGTACTCAAGTTTCTGGCATCTAGGTTGCCCACCTGGCCGATGGTAGCGTAGCATTCCTTCAGTACCATGCGGACTTCGCCGGATGGCAGCTTGAGGGTGACGTAGTTGCCTTCTTTAGCTACCACTTGAGCGGTCGCACCAGCAGCTCGAACGATTTGTGCGCCTCGACCTGGATAGAGTTCGATGTTGTGGACGCTGGTACCTAATGGGATATTGCTCAGCGGCAGGGCGTTGCCAATTTCGATCGGCGAATCCGGCCCAGAAACGATCGTCGTCCCCACTTTCAAACCATTGGGATGCAAAATATAGCGTTTTTCGCCATCCCGATAGTACACAAGTGCAATGCGAGCATTGCGGTTGGGGTCGTATTCAATCGCAGCTACTTTAGCTGGGATATTGTGCTTGTCGCGACGAAAGTCGATGATGCGGTAAAGACGCTTGTGTCCGCCACCTCTACGTCTGCTGGTAATCACGCCGCGATTGTTGCGGCCTTTTTTACGATGTTTCGATACCGTTAGCGAGGGTTCTGGCTCGCTGCGGGTGATTTCAGCAAAGTCGGAAACTGTACACTGGCGCGTACCGGGGGTGTATGGCCGATAAGAACGGGTACCCATAACTAAAAGATGAAAGTATTTGAATTTTGTGCTTGATGGGGTGGAGCGTAATTTCAAATTGCCGATTTCAAATTGCCGATTTAATTTAAATTTGAAATTTGAAATCTAAATTTTGAAATTCCCTATACTTCTGGGAACAGAACTTGCCGGATTTTTTCCCCGTCGCCGGATGCCAAGGTGACTATGGCTTTTTTGTAGTGAGCTTTAAACCCAACAAATTTGCCAACCCGACGCTTTTTGCGTGGCGGTGTAACGGTATTCACTGCCTTTACTTTGACATTGAATAACTGTTCGATCGCTGCTTTTATTTGTGTTTTTGTTGCCTTGGGAGCTACTTCAAATGTGTATTTTTCTTGCTCCATCAGCATAGTGGCTTTTTCAGTTACCAAGGGGCGGCGTACTAAATCTGCCAGTGTCCGCAAAGTATTGTCAGGCATCGTACACCTCCTGAATTTTGGCCAAAGCTGATGATGTTGTCACTACTTTGTCTGCCCAGAGCAGATCGTATACATTCAATTGGTTGGCCGGCGTCATCTTCAGTCTGGCAATATTGCGAGCTGACAAATATACGATCGGCGCTGGTTCTGACACGATCAACAGGATTTTTGCGTCTTCTGGCACGCCCCAGCGCTGCATTGCTGCCAATAACTCCTTAGTTTTTGGTCTGGGCAGCTTTTCCACAAATTCTTCTACCACAACCAAATCTTCCGCTCTGCTCATCAAAGCCGTTCTCAAAGCCAACCGCTTTTCTTTGCGGTTCATCTTCACTTCAAAGTCTCTCGGCTTTGGCCCAAAGATGACACCACCACCGCGCCACAGGGGAGATCTGATCGAACCTGCACGAGCCCGACCTGTTCCTTTTTGCCGCCAGGGTTTGCGACCTCCACCTCTAACTTCCGATCTCGTTTTGGTGCTGGCAGTTCCTTGCCGCGCATTGGTCATTTGGCGTACTAGCGCCCGGTGGACGATGTGAGCTGCGTTTTCTTCTTTGGCTACTTTGAGTTCCAAAGACGCTTGCCCGACTTCTTGTCCTTCCCAGTTTCGCACCACACAGTTAACCATATTCTTCGTCCTCTGTCAGTTGTCAGTTGTCAGTTGTCAGTTGTCATTTTTGTCATTTGTCATAAGTATCTATTTCATGACATGACTGATGACTGATGACTTTTGACTTGACTATTTACCTACTTTTTTCGTCGGTGTGATACTGAGCAAGGCACCCCTTTTACCGGGAACCGCTCCTTTAATCAGCAACAAATTCCGCTCCGCATCTACGCGCACAATGGTGAGTTTGCGAATCGTCACTTGTTTGCCGCCCAAACGACCTGCCATCCGCTTTCCGGGATATACTCTTCCCGGTGTTGTTCCAGCACCTACGGAACCGGGCAAGCGGTGATTTTTGGAACCGTGGGACATCGGCCCCCGCCCAAAGTTATGCCGTTTCTGATAACCGGCAAAGCCTTTACCGATACTTGTACCCCTAACATCCACTATTTGGCCTGGGGTAAAAATATCGACGTTAATCGGCTCACCCAGTTGATAATCACCCGTATTCTCTATGCGATATTCGTTCAGATGACGCAACGGCGGGGAATTCGATTTGGCCAAGTGTCCCATTTCTGGCTTGTTGAGAGCCTTTTGAGTCGTTGAGCCAAAACCGACTTGGATGGCAGAGTAGCCATCTGTCTGCTGCGTCTTAATCTGAGTAATGGGGCATGGCCCCGCTTGCACGACCGTGACGGGGATCGCTTTCCCCGTTTCGTCAAAAATTTGGGTCATGCCTAGCTTAGTGCCGAGGATACCGACAGCCACAGTACCTGGTCTCTCCTTGTTTACGCACTACAATCAACTCGGACTCGGATAAATAAATCCGTCGATCCGCTTTCTTCTGTTTATGGGTGGGTTTAACCGCTATCTCGCTGTTCGCTTCTCTGTCGAGGCTCAGAAAGAGGGTTAACCCCGCTCCAAACTCATAAAATAGGCTCCTGCAAGTACAGCTGCTTGCATTCCTACCTTTACCAACCCTTACTTTGGCAAAGCGTCAGCTAATTTAAGCTGTTTGTTAAGTAGCCCAGCAGTAAGCTTGGCATTATTCCCTGGCACTGAGACTTAAGTAGCAAGCCGCTTAGTATCTCTTTTAGGCCAGAACTCAATGTGGCTTATCGGTTAGCTTGAGAGCTTTCCCCACCTTTGCTTAACACTTGTTTTCGCTCGGTAGAATTCAAACAACTCCGGACATTACTGTCTTTTGTTGATGTCACTTCCTGCTTGTTTGACTTTTATCGGTCTAAACCGGAGTCTTTTGAAGCTGAAGGCATCTAGAGTCGCTGTGACCGCAAGGACTGGATAATTTTTAAGATTGACCCTTACCTTATGGTGCAGAAATAATTTATTTCTGCTAGGAGGAGCCAGCCTATTTAACTGGCGGCATCCCATCTTTGCTTTCAGTCCTTGACAGAAAAAAAAGCAAAATTAAATTTTAGCCACAATCGAACAATATAGACGATTTTTTTGCACTTGTCTAGTCCCTGGCAGAAATTTTTTGGCAGCGTTGCCGACTTAGGCCAGCCAGGAAGGAGGTAAATTGTTCAGAAAGTTCTACCCCCACTACTAGAATGACATTATATGTAACGTTTCTTTAACTCATTTAGCGGGTAACACCCAAGTTTATGGCTTTAATCACAACTGGAAGCAAACTGATTCGAGATCTAGAAAAGTCAGGCGCACTGGGGATTTACGTTCCCCTGGAGGGAGGTTTTGAAGGTCGTTACCAACGACGGATACGAGCAGCTGGCTACACCACTTTAAATATAAGTGCGCGGGGGCTGGGTGATGTGGCTATGTACCTGACTGGAGTTCATGGGGTGCGTCCTCCCCATTTGGGTAAGAAGAGCCTTGGCACAGGCGCGGCAGTCGGTTATGTGTACTATGTGCCGCCGATCGTCAACTATCAGTTGGAACATCTGCCACCCAAGTCAAAGGGACTGGTGTTGTGGATCGTCGAAGGGCATATTCTTTCCAGTCAAGAGGTTGAGTACTTGGCGAATTTGCCGAGTATGGAGCCGCGAGTGAAGCTGATAGTGGAAATGGGTGGCGATCGCGCTTTCCGCTGGATGCCCCTTAAGAATACTTTGGCTGCGGCTTAAGTAGGAGTGGGGGAGTGGGGGAGTGGGGGAGCGGGGGAGATAAAAGTCAAAAGTCAAAAGTCAAAATTCCTTCCTCTCCCTCTTCCCGACGCCCTAACCCCTAATCCCTAACCCCTCTCAGCTTTTGATACCTTGGAATTAGACCGAGCTAATAGGGAAGACTCTTATGCTGGAAAACCGTGACTACACCTTGATAATTGACAAAAGCGGCAGTATGTCTCTGACAGACCAGCCGGGTGGTAAAAGTCGCTGGGCTGTTATGCAGGAGTCTACCCTCGCTTTAGCCAGCAAATGCGAACAACTTGACCCAGATGGTCTGACAGTTTACTTGTTTTCTGGAAAATTTAAACGCTACGAGAATGTAACCACGAGCAAAGTTGCTCAGTTGTTCCTCGAAAACGAACCGGCTGGACGAACTGATTTAGCTGGTGTCCTCCAAGATGCCCTCAATAATTATTTTCAACGTAAAGCTGCTAGGCAAACCAAGCTCAACGGTGAAACAATTTTAGTCGTAACTGATGGTGAGCCAGACGATCGCAAAGCTGTTATGCGAGTAATTATTGAAGCATCTCGACTGATGGATCGGGATGAAGAATTGGCGATTTCCTTCATTCAAGTAGGTACTGACGCGCAAGCAACAAAGTTCCTTAAGGTTTTGGACGACGAATTGCAAAATGCGGGAGCGAAATTTGACATTGTAGATACGGTGACGATCGATGATATGGAGGATATGACTCTGACCGAAGTGTTGCTCAATGCTATTACTGATTAAGAGTGTCTTGTGTTAAAAATGCGATCGAGTAGTTTTTCACAAGATTGGGATAAAATATTATGGAATCGATTGATGATTTATTAAATCAACTCAAATCTGAGTACGAAGAAAAGGATAAACCTAAGCCACAACAAAAACAGCCACCTCCCCAAGAAAAAAAATCTCCTCAGTTACCACCAATACCAAAACGTCAAGTGCAGGTGTCTTGGCAGTCAAACAATATTTATCCCTCTGCTTCTGAGTACAGCTTACTGGACGAAATCAAGTCTGAATTTGCAGAAAAAGATAGGGAGGAAGAACTGAAGAGACAGCAACAAATTAAAGAGGAACAAGCCAGACAAGAGCGTATCCAGCAGCAACAACGGCTAGCGCTGGAAAAGGAGGCGGTAGCGTGGTTGAAAAAGTTAAATCCGCGTTCGGAAGAGGGGTTGTGGTTTGAAGAGTTTTCTTATTCTTATCCTTCCAAATTGGAGGCAGCGATCGACTACCTGCAAGCTCTGAAAGAAACTAAATCCTAAAGATAGCTGTCAAATGCGATCGTCTCGATTTTACCTAAGTTGTCGAGCTTATTTGTTATGTTTGATAGAGGATAGGCGTTATGGCCGGATTAATTATTATTTTTATCTAGAAAGTAAGGGCGATCGCAATAAATTTGGTTACGCTAGATAAAGAAGTCTGACGATTGTTGGAGTTTATCTCTTATGACAGGAGGTTCTCTAGTGGAAGACCGAGATTATACCTTAATTATCGACAAAAGCGGCAGTATGTCTACTCCAGACCAAGCAGGTGGTAGAAGTCGCTGGCAAGCAGCAGAGGAGTCTACCCTAGCAGTCGCGAGAAAATGCGAACAGTTTGACCCAGATGGGATTACACTTTACCTGTTTTCGGGTAAATTCAGACGTTTCGATAATGTGGCGTCTAGCAAAGTCGCTCAGATTTTCAAAGAAAACGACCCAGCCGGTACTACCAATTTAGCTGGGGTGTTGGAAGATGCCATAAATAATTATTTTCAGCGCAAAGCAGCAGGTCAAACAAAGCCAAATGGCGAGACAATTTTGGTGGTGACTGATGGGGAACCTGACGATCGCAAAGCGGTAATGCGGGTAATTATTGAAGCATCTCGCCACATGGATAGGGATGAAGAATTGGCTATTTCGTTTATTCAAGTCGGTACAGATGCAACGGCGACAAAGTTTCTCAAAGCTTTGGATGACGATCTGCAAAGCGCAGGTGCAAAATTTGACATCGTTGATACGGTAACGCTGGATGATATGGAGAGCATGACTTTGACAGAAGTGCTGTTAAATGCGATCGCTGACTAGGGTATCGATCGAGTATTAGTTGTGGGTGCTAAGAAACCCGGTTGCTCGACAAAATCTTAGGTTTTATAGCTAAAGATAGATGAAAAAACCGGGTTTCTTACTTTGGCTTGCGTAATGATAATTGCCAAATATTTAGAAG
This sequence comes from Aerosakkonema funiforme FACHB-1375, assembly GCF_014696265.1. GTDB lineage: Bacteria > Cyanobacteriota > Cyanobacteriia > Cyanobacteriales > Aerosakkonemataceae > Aerosakkonema > Aerosakkonema funiforme_A. The sequence goes on from NZ_JACJPW010000001.1 coordinate 58,080, forward strand.
GAGATTTTTTACATGGAAGAACGAGATTACACATTAATTATTGACAAAAGTGGCAGTATGTCTACCCCAGACCAAGCTGGCGGTAGAAGTCGCTGGGAAACCGCGCAAGAGTCAACTTTGGCCTTAGCGAGAAAATGCGAACAATTTGACCCGGATGGCATAACAGTTTATGTGTTTTCCAGTCGATTTAAACGTTACGATAATGTGACTTCCAGCAAAGTGGCGCAAATCTTTCAGGAAAATGACCCGGCTGGCACAACTAACTTAACTGGCGTGCTACAAGATGCCACTAATCGATATTTTGAACGCAAAGCAGCAGGTCAAACTAAGGCGAATGGCGAAATTATTATTGTAGTCACAGATGGGGAACCGGACGATCGCAAAGGCGTGATGAAAGCAATTATTGAAGCTTCGCGCCGAATGGACAGAGATGAAGAACTGGGAATTACGATGATTCAAGTGGGTGCGGATGCAACGGCGACCCGCTTTTTGAAGGCGTTGGATGATGAACTGCAAGGTGCTGGGGCAAAGTTTGATATCTGCGATACTGTAACTATGGATGACATGGCAGATATGAGTTTAGCTGAAGTTTTGCTAAACGCCATTAACGACTAGGGTGTAAACCCTTTGTTTAGCTAGTGCCATTGCTGATAGCGGTTTTTATGAGTTCAAAAGGCAACTAGAGTACAAAGCTAGTTGGTACGGCGCAACAGTGATTAAAGTTGATAAATTCTATCCGAGTTCACAGCTTTGTAGCTGTTGCCAGCATCGACAAAAAATGCCACTATCAGCACGAATATTCAAATGTGGTAACTGTGGCATTGAACTAGATCGGGATTTTAATGCCAGTGTGAATTTAGAACGCTGGCATCCCATAATTGATTATCCTTTAACCGTCAGTTCGACGGGGATTGCCTGTGGAGGGTCACACCAACTTAATGGTACTGCCATCAAGGATTCGATGAAGCAGGAAGGAAACGTCAAACTCTCTATCAATCAGGCTTTCGAGGTCTGTGAGTAAGTTTGAGTAAGTTTTCCAGAACGGTTTTTACTTTCCCATTTGATAAGCAAAGCAGTAGCATGAAAGTGTGACTAATTTTACTTATCCTTTACATTCTTTAAAAGAGGGACGCTGGTTTAAGCTGATCTGCGGAGCCAGCTTTCAACATCTCCCGGCGGTGAGAAATCTTACCCTAGCCTATACCCTAGCAGGCGCTGACTGTATCGACGTTGCTGCTGACCCGGCAGTCATTGCGGCGGCACAAGAAGGGTTGAGAACTGCTGCGTGCCTAAGCGCAGAAGCTAAACGGCGAGGGTTTGGCTTTCATAGTTTGCCGTGGTTGATGGTGAGTTTGAATGATGGGGAAGATCCGCATTTTCGCAAAGCAGAATTTAACGCAACTGAGTGTCCGAGTGAGTGTCCGCGTCCGTGTGAAAAGGTTTGCCCAGCTGGGGCAATTGTTTTCGATCGCTCCAACGATGATTTTTCTGGTGTAATCGATCGCTTATGCTATGGCTGTGGGAGATGCTTGCCGATTTGTCCGAGCCAGTTGATTTTTACTCGATCTTATGTATCGACGCCAGATGCGATCGCACCCCTCGTCCTGTCCACAGGGGTCGATGCCTTGGAAATCCACACGCAGGTGGGACGCGATCGAGATTTTGAAAGACTGTGGAAAGCAATTTCTCCCTGGATTAATCAACTCAAACTGATTGCCATCAGCTGTCCCGACGGTGAGAAATTGATCGACTACCTATGGGCGCTGTACGATTTGATGAAACCTGTACCTTCTACCCTCATTTGGCAAACAGACGGACGCCCGATGAGTGGGGATATCGGGATGGGAACTACTCATGCCGCCGTCAAATTAGGACAAAAAGTTCTATCGGCAGACTTACCCGGATATGTGCAATTAGCAGGAGGCACTAACAGTCACACTGCTACGAAGCTGAGAAGTATGGGGCTGCTCAATCATAGCCAAAATTCCCCATCTGCCAATTTCCAGAACTACATCGCAGGCATTGCCTACGGTAGCTACGCTCGCGTACTTTTATCGCCAATTCTGGAGCAATTGGAAAAAATCCCCGTCCTCTCTTGTGGAACAGGCGTCTCGCCTGTCCCTTCCCCAGACACAGTTCAACCGATGCGCTTGGAAGAAGAACCGGAACTTCTCTGGCAAGCGGTTGCACTAGCCAATTCTTTAGTTTCCCAGATCAAATCCCCTTAAAAGTTTTGTAATATATATGTATTATGAAATACTTCAACAGTCGATACCGAAAATGATCTTTATTTATCCCACTTCTAAGGCTGATGGGGCGGCCTTAAATATTGCCCGCCCAAAAGTCGCTTTACTCAGACTTGCACCAAGCGTCGAAACCCGGTTTCTTGGCAATAACTAAATCTGAAAACCTAGATATTTCGTTAAGAAACCCGGTTTCTCAGGTCTTGTTGAGAATGGTGCAAGATGTGACTTTATTTGTAGAAACGGGTTTACCACAAAGTTGTGGAATGAGAGACAATTTGGTTAAACTCGCCTCTAAGTTTTGCCCCACCTTTTGACCGTTCTGTCACCAGTTGTTTACCTCAAACATGATGAAAAATCCTATCGGTACGACTCCTTACGACAAACAGGCCCACCCTGAATCGCAAGTTAGTGTCAAAAACGTCGCCGTAGGAAGAAGGCAGGTTACAGACGATCTCAATAAATTGCTGGAAATTTTGCCCCAAGAAATTCGACAGGTCTTGGAGGAGCATTCATCCCACAACAGTTTAGTTGAGGTTGTTATGGATTTGGGCAGACGCCCAGAAGCCCGCTTCCCAGGGAAGGCAGAGTACTTGTCGGAAAAACCGATTTCTCGCGAAGACCTTAATTATTGCATAGAACGGGTAGGACATTTCAGCGGCGATAACCGCGCCGGCATAGAGCAAACCCTGCACCGGATTAGCGCCATCCGCAATCGCAACGGGGAAATTATTGGCTTGACCTGCCGCGTGGGGCGTGCCGTGTTTGGCACAATTGGCATGATCCGCGACTTAGTGGAAACTGGTAAGTCGATACTCATGCTGGGGCGTCCAGGTGTTGGAAAAACAACTGCTTTAAGGGAAATTGCCCGCGTTTTGGCAGATGAACTGGATAAGCGGGTTGTCATTATCGACACTTCTAACGAAATTGCTGGTGATGGTGACGTTCCCCACCCTGCTATAGGTCGTGCCAGAAGGATGCAGGTTGCTCGTCCGGAACTGCAACATCAGGTGATGATCGAGGCGGTGGAAAACCATATGCCAGAAGTCATCGTTATTGATGAAATCGGCACGGAACTGGAAGCTTTAGCGGCTAGAACTATTGCCGAACGAGGCGTTCAGTTGGTTGGTACCGCTCACGGTAACCGGATTGAAAATTTGGTGAAAAACCCTACTCTATCTGATTTGGTGGGCGGTATTCAGGCTGTAACTTTGGGAGATGAAGAAGCTCGCCGCCGGGGTTCTCAAAAAACGGTGTTGGAGCGCAAAGCGCCGCCCACATTTGAAATTGCGGTGGAAATGCTGGAACGGCAACGCTGGGTGGTACACGAAAGTACTGCGGAAACTGTGGATAGTTTGCTGCGGGGACGGCAACCGAGTTTGCAAGTCAGGACAGTCAGCGATACCGGTGAAGTCAAGATTACGCGGGAGTTGCCGGCTGCTCCAGCTTTAGGGCAACCTACACCGTCTTGGCGACCGATGGGCTGGCGAGCTTCTGGGCAAATGACGCCGATACCTGCAAAGGCAGAAACCGATCGCCATAGCCATAATGAAACTACCAGTTTCGAGCAGTTGCTGGATGCTTCTTTCCCACAGGCGGATTTTTTTGATGTCGATGCCAAAACATCTGGGCCGAATGGGGAAGATTTGCCCCTGCACGTCTATCCCTATGGTGTCAGCCGCCATCAGTTGGAACAAGCGATTCGGGTACTGAATTTGCCTGTAGTCTTGACAAAAGACTTGGATAGTGCTGATGCAGTGTTGGCGCTCAGGTCGCACGTTAAAAATCATTCTAAGTTGCGACACGTTGCTAAAGCGCATCACCTTCCTATCCATGCGATCAAGGACAGCAATATCCCGCAGATTGTCCACGCTCTGCAACGGATGTTGAATATCGATGACACCAGTTTGCCGGAAACTGCGGATCTGCGGCTGTTTGCCCAAAGTGGCAGCGATGACGAGCTGGAAGCTTTGGAAGAAGCGCGATTGGCTGTGGAGCAAATTGTGATTCCCAAGGGTCAGCCGGTGGAATTGTTACCGCGATCGGCTACGGTGCGAAAGATGCAACATGAGCTGGTAGAGCATTACCGTTTGCGATCGACCAGTTTTGGCGATGAGCCGAATCGACGGCTGCGGATTTATCCAGCTTAATCGCAGGGGATAGGGATTAGGGCGTCGGGGTTAGGGAAGAGGGAAGAGGAAGAGGGAAAAATATTTATTTTCTCACTCCCCCGCTCCCCCGCTCCCCCGCTCCCCTCACCCCGACGCCCTATCCCCAAATCGATCGAAAAAATTTTGATACTTTCGTGGGAATACTTGACAAACTACCGTAACCAACTGTTAATATAGTTAAGGCAGCGCGATGGGGTGTCGCCAAGTGGTAAGGCATCTGGTTTTGGTCCAGACATTCCGAGGTTCGAATCCTTGCACCCCAGTTAATTAAAAAAATGTCAGAAAATAATCCCAACATTCTAGCTCTCGATTTTGACGGTGTTATTTGCGACGGGCTGATCGAGTACTTTGAGACGGCTTGGCGCACTTATTGTCAAGTGTGGTCGCCTACAAATTTAACGCCGCCGGAGGATTTAGCGGCGAGGTTTTATCACCTGCGACCTGTGATTGAGGTGGGCTGGGAAATGCCTGTGCTGCTGCGTGCCTTACTGGTGGGTATACCGGAGGAGAAGATTTGGCAGGATTGGGTAGCGATCGCTCAGCAAATCCTCGTTGGAGAAGGTCTGAAAGCTACAGATATGGGCGCAAAGCTGGACAGCATCAGGGATGAATGGATTGCCAGCAATTTAGCCGAATGGCTGAGTCTGCATCGCTTTTATCCGGGAGTTGTAGAACGATTGCAACAAATTATTGCCAGTCCGGTTCAGCTTTATATTATCACGACTAAAGAGGGACGATTTGTTCGGCAACTATTGCAGGAACAGAATATCGCGATGTCTGAAGGATCGATCTTTGGTAAAGAGTATCGGCGTCCTAAGTCTCAACTTTTAATCGAATTGATAGAGGCTTCAGCTGAATCCCCAGCGATCTGGTTTGTGGAAGATCGGCTGAAAACGCTGCAAGGGGTGAAAAATCAGCCAGAATTGAATGAGGTAAGGCTTTATTTGGCAGATTGGGGCTACAATACTCAAGCGCAACACGAATCTATTCGCTATGACAAGCGGATTCAGCTTTTATCCCTTTCTCAGTTTGCCGAAGATTTTTCTGTTTGGCCTTAAATTTAATTATTTTTTAACTGTATAAGTTAAATATAGGTTAAAAATTTTTTGGCGTTTTAATAATAAATTAAGCAACTGCTGTAACGCTGCGATCGCTTGATTTTTCACGTTTCTATAGAAGGCGGGCTGGGGTTGACAGTCTGGACAATTTAGCAAGTATTGTAAATAATTAGTGCATTAAAAGCGAAATTTGATGCGCTTGTCGATATTTTCACAACAGAGCGAGCTAATTTTATGGTACAAACTCCTTCATCTCCAGCTCAGTTGAAACTTGATGTCACAGTAGCCAAAGCAGCCGCTGGTTTTCATACAGAAGAAGTTCAACCTGATAAGTATGCAGATTTTGAGTTTCTCTTTACCAGAGCTATTGAATTTCGTCAAGAAACAATTTATTTCATTGTAGTCGATCGCTTTTGCGATGGCGATTCAAACAATGACGAAGGCCCAACACCAGAACTTTACGATCCAACTCGGACAAAATGGGGTAGATACTGGGGTGGAGATTTGCAAGGTATTATTGACAAATTAGATTATCTAAAAGACATGGGAGTAACCGCGATATGGGTTTCTCCTCTGTTTGAACAAGTGGAAGGTTTGCAGTTTGAATCTGCTGCCATGCACGGCTATTGGACAAAAGATTTTAAACGAATTAATCCTCGTTTTGTCGGGAAGGGCGAACCAACTTCTTTGTTTGAGTGTAATGTGTTCGATCGCTTGATTGCCGAAATGCACAAACGAGGGATGAAACTAATTCTGGATATTGTGTGCAATCACAGCAGTCCTGATGTAAACGGGCACAAAGGTGAGCTATACGATGATGGAGTTTTGATTGCTAACTTTTACAACGATGTTAACAATTGGTACTACCACAACGGGGAAATAACTAATTGGGAAGATGAATGGCAACTACTGTACGGCGAAATGGCAGGCTTAGCGACTTTTAATGAAAGTAATCCTGACTATCGCAACTATATTAAAACAGCAATGAAGCAATGGCTAGACCGGGGAGTCGATGCTTTGCGGATCGATACCGTTAAGCATATGCCAACTTGGTTTTGGCAAGAATTTATTACCGATATCCAAACTCATAAACCTTCGGTGTTCGCATTTGGCGAGTGGGGTTTCAGCAAGCCTTGGGATGGCAAATCGCCAGACTTTGCCAATAAATCCGGTATGTCAATTCTCGACTTCGGATTGTGCGAAGCGATTCGATCGGCTTTAGCAAAAAATAGCCAAGGTGGATTTTATTTAATTCAAAACATTTTGGATTTGGATTACCTCTACAATCGCGCCACGGAATTGATCACTTTTGTCGATAATCACGATATGCCGAGATTTCAAAGCCTTAATTCCGATCCAAATGTTTTAAGACTTGCTGTTAACTTGGTGATGACATCTCGCGGCATTCCCTGTATTTATTACGGCACCGAACAGTATCTGCACAACGATACAAATGGCGGTAACGACCCTTACAACCGCCCGATGATGGAAAAGTGGGATACCGATACCCAGATTTACAAAGATATGCAGTTGCTATCTAAGTTGCGGCGGATCAATCCAGCCATTTCTCTGGGAAGTCAGGTACAAAAATATATCACTCCCGATATTTACTGCTATGTGCGGAAATATCGAGATTCCCGTTGTTTTGTAGCGATAAATAAGGGTTATCCGGCTAAGATTGATGTGATGTCTATAGATTTGGAAGACGGGGAATATATCTGTATTATCACTAAACGTCATTTCCATATCCAAAACGGACAGTTGCGGGGTTTAGAATTGGGATCGAAAGAAATGATCGTTCTCAGTTACCTGGGAGAAAAGGTGCGAGGGCAAACTATTGTGCGGGCGCAGCTGAATGGTGTTGCTACCAAACCGGGAGAAACTATTGTGGTGACGGGAGATTGTCCGGAATTGGGTAATTGGGATATCAGTAAGGCTTTCGCTTTGGAATATATCAATCCGAATACTTGGTTTGGCGAAATTCCGTTTAACGAAAGTGCTGGGAAGGGAATCGCATACAAATATGCTATATTGCGGGAAAATCAAACTCCCGTGCGAGAAGAGGTCATCAATCGTCGCTGGATTTTAGCACCTCAAGGTACTGTGAAATGGCAGGACGTTTGGAACCACTAAAGTCATTATGCTGGATCTGACAAAAGTAGCGCGAGAAATGCAAGGTTTGAGTCAGCACTTGAGTGCGGAGGCGACGGCGAGTCGCCAAAGATTGCTAGTGGCTCAAAAATTGCTGGAGGAGGCTTATACTAGACAGGCGGAGTTGGCGGAACAAATAGAAGAAGGTTCCGATCGCTTTATATTTTACCCGCCCATCCCAGTCGAACCCTTAGATACCTGCCTTGAGATTCCAGTTCCCCCAAAGGCGCATACTGTCATCGCTACGGATGGTTCCCAAATTGCCCCTTCTCACCACGAGATTGCTTACTGCTATCTGATCAATATCGGTCGGGTGATGTTGCATTACGGGCAGGGACGCCATCCCCTTCTCGATAGCTTACCAGAAGTTTTCTATCGGCCTGAAGATTTGTATGTTTCTCGTCAATGGGGAATTCGTACTGAAGAATGGATGGGTTATCGCCGTACTGTCTCGGAAGCGTTAGTTTTGTCAGAATTAGCCACAGGTTGGGCAAAAAGTCAAGTTGTAAGTTCGGAGTTGGAAAAGAAGGAACAGGATAATCATCAATCGGAAATTGCCAATCCAAAATTGGATGTACCAACTTTAGCAATGGTGGATGGTTCGCTGCTGTACTGGTTTTTGGATGAATTGCCAGCAGAGGCGATCGCGCACATCATACCGCCTATTATGGAAGCTTGGGAACAAATGCGAAAAGTTGGCATTCCCCTGCTCGGCTATCTCAGCGCCTCTCGCAGCAGCGAATCTCTGAGTTTTTTGCGTCTGCAAGCTTGTACTTACTCTACTCCCAACTGCATGGCTCATTGCAATCATTCACAAGAGAAAACGCCGTGTCAGGTTTTCGATCCTTTAAGAGATATAATTTTTTGGGCATCGCGTTTGCAACCGGGACAACGGGGTCCGCTATGGCGCAGTACAAATAAAATTATTAATTTGTACGGTGATGATCACAAAATTTATTTTTGCTACGTTCATGTAGGGAGCGAAATTGCTCGTATTGAAATGCCGGCATGGGTAGCAGAAAATTCTGCTTTATTAGATTTATCCCTCGGTCTAATGTTGGCGCAAATTCAAAAAGGGGATGGTTATCCAATTGTACTTTCAGAAGCGCACAATCATGCGGTAGTAAAAGGTGGCGATCGCGCTCGCTTCTTCGCTTTGCTGGAACAACAAATGATTAAAGCAGGTTTGAAGAATGTGGGCACATCTTACAAGGAAACTCGCAAGCGCAGTAGCATCGCTTAAACTCTATTTAAATCAATTTGGCTTTGCATCTATATAAAACGGCCTAAACTATGGTAATTAATTGGACAATTTTATGGCCACCTTGCGTTCTACCGTCATAATGAAAACCGATATTTGTGGATTTACCACTTTAGTTCAAAAATTATCCCAAGCTGAACTAAGCACCTTACTAGATAGACATAAAGGTTTTATTTCTAATACTAATATTGCCACAAAAAATGAATGAAGTATTCTCAAAGGAGAAGGCGATTCCTTTTGGATGATTTTCTCCAGTGTTACTACAGCTGCTCTGGCGGCGGTAGAAATGCAGCAGGAATTGAGAGCTATCCAATCAGGTAAAGGAGACGATGAGCGTTTATCAATTCGTATATCTATAAGTTTGGGCGATGTTTTACATCAAGATAGAGATATTTTTCTCAAAAAATATATGAAAAACTCCACCTACAATGAGATGGAGTTTCCCGCCACTTTCAATAAAGGGCGTAGCTAACGCGGATTTGGTATTACTTCATTTCGCTCAATTTTGCTTTGTATTCGCTAATTTTCTTATCTTTAACACCATAGGCAAGCACAGCCTTTTTTTCCAAATCCAACACTTCAACTATCGCCGTTCCGTCTTTTTCTACCCACGAATTTATATGGACATTGGGGCGAATTTCTACAGAATTTATTGTTTCCTCTCCAGTTTTGCCTTTCTCGTTACCTGTAAGATATTCCCATTTATACTTGTTGGCTGCTGGAAAGTGTGCCTTTATTTTTAGTTCGCCAAAATCAATCAAGAATGTTTTACCTACCCACTCAATTTTTTTCGGTTGTGTCGGTTGTGTTGTTTGTGCTACTGGTTGTGCTGTTTGTGCTGCTTGGGGCGGTTCTGGCTGCGTGCATCCAGCTAAGGCTATTATTGCCAATAAACCGATTAAGCTCAATTTTATGTCTTTCATATCTCTCCAGGAATTCAGCAAATAAAATTATTTCACATCATAGATATTTTATAAAAAAATATATATAAATTTTATATTTTGCTGGGTCGAGCGCTGATTTGCTAAGCAATCGATGATGGCATATGCCAAAATCTATCAAAAAGAATCTGCTTCATCCACAAGAGTTTCAATCAACAAATCCACCTGTTGTTGTTTTTCTTGCAAAAAAGTTTCGCACTGACGCAAGTATTCAACCGCAGCGGCAAACTCATCAAAAATTTGAGCTAATTCTAATTTACCCGATTCTATTTCGGCGATGATCTTTTCAACTTTTGTAACTGCTTCTTCGTAATTCCAGCTTTTCTCTAATGGGATGTTAGCGGAAACTGGTGAATTCGGATAATTAATCATCAAATATCCTTCTTTTTATAACTTCGCGTTTTTCTTGCTTTCGGTTGTGAAATCCGATCATCTAAAATTTCGGTAACTTTGACTTTTACTTGACCGTCACTCAACTGAATCGACAACTCCTGTCCTAATTTTAAACTAGCAGCAGAACGAGAAATAGTACCATCTTCTTGCCGTACCACCGCATAACCGCGTTGCAGTACAGCTTTCGGGTCGAGTGTTGTCAATTTTTGCCGCAGTAGCTGACAGTGCTGACTGGCTGACTGAAATTTTAGGTTTGTCACTTGGACTAATCTTTGACGCAACCAAGAAAGCGATCGACTTTCTTGCTGAATTTGCCTGTCTAATCGCAGCCGCCGCAACTTATTTCGCAATATTAAAATTTTAGCTTGCGCGGTATCTAATTGTCGATCGACAACTTCTTTCAAAGTCGCAATTCTTTCTCGATGTTGTGCAATTAAATAGTCTAGTTCCGGTACGACTTGTTCGGCGGCAGCTGTGGGAGTATGAGCGCAGAAATCAGCCGCCAAGTCAGCCAAAGACTCATCTCTTTGATGACCGATGCCGGTCATAACGGGAATTGGACATAAAGCGATCGCTCTCACCACCCCTTCATCATTAAAGCAGCTTAAATCCTCAACTGCACCGCCCCCTCGCGCTAAAATCAAAACCTCTGCCCGACCATCTCGCTCCACTCGTTCGATCGCTGCCACAATAGAAGCGGGTGCCTGCTCGCCCTGCACTTGCGCTGGAGAAAAGAGTACGTGCAAACCCGGATAGCGTTGCCTCAGTGTTTTACGTATATCCCCCCAAGCGGCGGCAGAGGGTGAAGTGACGACAGCAATAGTTTGGGGATGAATGGGAAGCGATCGCTTTGTTTGGGGGTCGAACAGTCCTTCCGCTTCCAGACGCGATCGCAACTGCTTGTAGCGCAACGCCTGCAACCCTTCCCCGGCTGGAAACGCCTGCCAAACAGTCAGCTGATATTCTCCCCGCTGGCGATAAACGCGAATGCTGCCCAAAACAAGCAACTGTTCGCCTTTTGTCGGCTGCTGTGCGAGTTTGGTCATTTGGCTATTCCACACCACACAGCGAATTGTTGCTTTCCCGTCTGAGTCTTGCAGCGTAAAGAACAGCCCGCTGGGATGCTTATTAGTGCTAGAAACCTCACCGTATACCCAAACTTGTCGCAGTCGATCGTCTTGTTCTAACAAGTCTTGGATATAGTCGGTCAACCCAGCCAGCGATAGGGCTGTATCTGGAATTACAGTATCGGTAAAATAAGAGTTCATTTCCACTTCGATCCCGAATCAGCTTAAGAAAGCTTTAAACATGCCCTAACTCCTCAGATGCTAGACTCCGATCGAGCATCAACAGCATTTTAAACCAACTAAAGAACAGGCAAGCTTGGACGTTCCAACAGGGGTAGACTAAACTAAAATAGTATATCTGTTCTAGTCAGGTCTCCCAGACCACCATTTTAAAACCTCCTAACCTAGAGACGCGGAATAAGTATGGTAGCAAATGATATCGCTGGCAAGGAAAAAGCGCTAAACCTGGTACTCAAACAAATTGAACAACAATTTGGTAAAGGCGCGATCGTGCGTTTGGGCGATGCTACCCGCATGAGGGTGGAAACCATCCCCAGCGGGGCACTAACTTTAGATTTAGCCTTGGGTGGTGGCTTACCCAAAGGACGGGTGATCGAAATTTATGGCCCAGAAAGTTCCGGTAAAACAACGCTGGCGCTGCACGCGATCGCAGAAATACAAAAAGCCGGTGGCATAGCCGCCTTTGTGGATGCCGAACACGCCCTCGATCCCACCTACGCGGCGGCGCTGGGTGTCGATATCGAAAATTTGCTCGTTTCGCAACCCGATACTGGGGAAGCAGCACTGGAAATAGTCGATCAGTTAGTACGTTCTGCGGCGGTTGATATTGTGGTTGTTGACTCGGTAGCCGCCCTGGTACCGCGAGCTGAAATTGAAGGCGATATGGGCGATGCCCACGTTGGTTTGCAAGCTCGCTTGATGAGCCAAGCCCTACGTAAGATAACTGGTAATATAGGCAAATCTGGCTGTACGGTCATTTTCCTCAACCAACTGCGCCAGAAAATCGGTGTCACTTACGGCAATCCAGAAACCACTACTGGTGGTAACGCCCTCAAGTTCTACGCTTCGGTGCGACTCGATATTCGCCGCATTCAAACCCTCAAAAAAGGTGCGGAAGAATTCGGGAACCGTGTCAAAGTCAAAGTTGCCAAGAACAAAGTCGCTCCGCCCTTCCGCATTGCCGAGTTTGACATCATCTTTGGTAAGGGCATTTCCACAATGGGCTGTATTGTAGACATTGCGGAAGAAGTTGGTGTGATTAACCGTAAAGGAGCGTGGTACAGCCACAACGGTGAAAATATCGCCCAAGGTCGGGACAATACCATCAAGTATCTAGACGAAAATTCCCAACTCGCCAAAACTATCCAGCAGCAAATCCGCGAAAAATTGGATAAGGGAGCTGTAGTTTCCGCTAACTCGGTAGCTCACCCAAGCGATATCGAGGAAGAAGAAGATCTCGAAGATCTGGAATAGAGTTAAGAGGGAGAGCGGGAGCGGGGGGGAGTGGGGGAATTAATATGTTGACTTTTCCCTCCTCCCGACGCCCGACGCCCGACGCCCTAACCCCTTTTTGACTTTTGACTTTTGACTTTTAGCTCCCCCACTCTCCCGCTCCCATAACTCAGTTTTTTTCTATTGTTGTATGACGACTGCTCAGAAAGCGGTCTAAAATTTGCGATCGCTCAGATGCCGTCAAATGCGGTAAAGAAGATGGTGAGGTGGGGTCTTCAGAGGAAAGTTTTGCTTTGAGAACCAGAGAAGTATCATCTGGTTTCTCACTTAGATAATCATCTTCGTCGGCAAACGTTGTCAGCATCTGTCGATCGGTCGGTGCGGGAGGACGGACTGTGCTGGCGTTGATTTGCGCGAGTATTTCTGGGGGTACTGGCTCTACCGTTTGGGCTGTTTGACCAAAGAAAAAGGTTATGGCTAAACTTCCCAAGCGAATTCGATCGCCATCCTGGAGCAGCACGCGCTTAATCACCGGTTCGCCGTTGACAAATGAACCGTTGGTGCTGTTTAAGTCAACTAAGTAGAAACCTTCGTTGTGGATATACTGTATGGCGGCGTGACGGCGAGACATCCACCCATCCCGGACTGGCAGGGCAATACGACGATCTCGCCCTATTATCCAGATTTTTTGAGGCTGAAATAGTCGCTGCGTTTTGCCGTTAAGTAAATTGGTGACAATATAAGCTTGCTGCCCCTGCACCACTCCTTGCACGTAAGCTGGTGCCCTCCCTAGAGATGAAGGGGCTGAGTTTTCTAATTGTAAAATTTCATCTAATAAGCCACGATTATGCTCGTAAATCCTTAAAAATACCTGATATAAACCGAGGCGTTTTTCCAGTTCCATACCTTCAGATGACTCCAGGAGCAATGAGATGCTTGGCGTGGATACACGCGGGTGAACGATCGTTAGCTAGATGTTGAATCCGAGACTGCTGTTGGGAAATCAAGCAGTTACTGCTACCCTTGGCTCGATCGGTCTTTTGGCTCCCACCCAGGTGACTGGCTTACCAGCTACTCTCCATTCAGGAGGTCAAACTACCGTATTGACTATTTCAAGATGCTAAAAGGGCACACCGCTATATTTTCCCTGTTTATTAACTTAGAAGGTTTAGGCTTTTAAGAGTCCCGCACAAATACGGAAATATTATAAAGTTTTCCTAATTTCTACTTATTTACAGATACACCTTGGTTGTGCAGTTCGTTACCACTAAGATATTTATGTACGAATGGCGACATTTTTGTTGATTAAAATTATTTTTGGTTAAAGAAAAATATGCCAGGTATTTGAGAATAAAAAAATCGGCCTATCAGTGGCGCGATCCCAGTAAAATAGAATGATTGCGTTTCAAAAATGAGCAGCACAAAGACGATCAGCCCGACACTGCCTTACCGCTGACAGGGCGGGACTGCTCGCTTCTAAGACTGAATCACTAGGTAAACTGTGCGATCGAGGTTTCTAATCTGTCTTGGCGCTAACAGCACAACACCCAGAAGCTTCCATTTGGTATTTAACGAGATTAGCTAGTTCCTGTAGCTGAGAGATAGCTTCCGCACCCTCTAGCTTCATTAATTCCCGATCGTCTCGCATCTCTGTCCAAGTTATCCCATAATCGGAGACTAAAAATCTGATCAGATGATTATCCCCCAAGCTAACCATGAAAGAGGCGCTTGTCATTTGGCCACCGCACGTATAGCAAGAAGCTAGGTATCCTCGCCGCTCTAGCACGATTGCCAGCGCTTGAAGGTTCATAACCAGATCTTGAACAAATTGGCGGTGTTGCTCTGCAAGTCTGATAAACACGGTTATCCTCCAACCACCACACCTAATTTTAGACGTGTTTTAGATTTTCTTAAGAATTCAGACATTCTGAGGTTGGTAAAATGGCCACCAGACTTTTCCACCGAACGACTAACTCTTTTGCTTTAGGTTAACCTATCGAGGGTGTCAGCAACGTATCAGTAGTGACAGTCCGATCGATTCAACTGCATCATAGACGCAAAAAACAAAAACGGAGTTCCTACCAAAGAAATACTTTGAGGACAGCCCAGGCAAAAAATGAAATTTTTAGGTAGCCCCAACTCCCTGAAGTCTGAATTTATCTGCTTGAGACAAGAGTTAATTAACTTGCCACCAACCGAAAGCAGGCCCTATAAACCGCACGCTCACCCAGAAAACGACCAGTAAGCCAATGCCTATCCAGGTACTGCGATTTACCCACTTAGAAATCTCTTGTGCCTGAGATTTCGTCAACGGGAGCCAGGGGACAAGGGAAGGTTCTTGCCCGTATTTATCTCCGAGAGTGGCTTTACGCCGTTTCGCTTCGCCCATGACTTTAAGAACTAACTTCTATACTTTGGCTTGATGATAGCGTTTGTCTTCCGGCGGTCGCCAAGTTTTTGACAAAAATACAACCATATGCACACAATTTAAGAGATTATTGCCGTATTGAATTAATTATCGGAACTCAAAAAGTTGAGGTCTAAATAGTCGATGCGGGCGAACGGAGAGAGAGCTGCCAGTACCTGCTGACCGTAGCTGCGGTGAATGGCACGGCTGTCCAGCAAAGCGATCGCGCCCTGAGTTTCTCGTACCGGAGCGATCGCTCTAGCAAGAGAGTTGAGAGTTTCCGGCAACAGATACAAGCGAAACCAATCCTGACGCTGTTGCTTGTAATAAGCAACGCGACCGGCAACCAAAGGATTTTCCAGAGATGGGATCGGCAAACTAGCGATCGCGAGCAAATGCGGTGCTGGAAGGACATTCTGATACTCAAGCCAGAATTCCCAACCTGTGACCAAAATGCCATTCTCATCCAAACAAGTTTTTTCCACCTGAACCCGCGAGCCAAACTCAGCTGCCAGGGTTGCCGCCACCTGAGCCTTCAGCGGCATATCGCTCACCAACAAAACCGTCAGCCCTCGTACCGCCGTACTCACAATCAGCAATCTGCGAATCTCCAACAAGAGCGCAGATTGAAATTGGGGCGTGTTGGGCATAGGTAACCCATCTGGTAAATACAGATGAATTAATTCATTGTGACGATCGGCAGAAAACTTCACACAAGTCAATTCTCCCAAACCCAGACGCTGGCGATAAATAGGAGCCTCTGCCTCCAACTCCAAAGCACCGCCAATTAAAACCACAGGTTGCTGCTGCCATATGCCGCTAAGAGTTGAAGCTACATCCACAGGAGCGCAGTACAAAGAAAACTGGCCTTGTCGTCGGGCAATTTCAGCCCAGACTAGCTGCCCATCACTTTGAAATCGCTGCCAAAAAATTCTCCACGCATCCGGTAAATCCCCGTCAGAAGGGGAAAAATTTTCTTCTGCGTCTTCTGATCCTGTCAATTTTTCATACAAATGCTTCAAGATATCTTGCTCTAAAGGCTCGATCGGATAGCATTCGTAGGGGTTAGTAGGATGCTGAAACACTGCCTTTGTCAGTTGCACTCGTGCATTGCGAATCGCCTTCGCCTGGGATGGTTTCGCCAACATCAATTCGTCCCAGTTGCCCGGTGCGATCGCCGCAGTCAGCCGTAAGCGAGTCCAAGTTTCCAAATCGTCAACACCATCTACGATGGTGGGAATGCCCGCGCCAAAACGGTTTTGGTTCGTCAGCCGATCGAAGAGCCATGCTTCTGGAGAAGTGAGTAACAGTCCCTGGAAATCCGCGTCAGGCAAAGCGTCACCCGTTCGGATCGCCTTCCGAGTCCGAATCCACCCCAACAGCTGGGGTATTTCCACTTTCAGCAGACGCTGCTGCACCGATTCCGTTGCTACCAGAATAACTGGCCCCGGCCAGATCAAGGCTGGTGCCAGGTAACTCAGGCGATACCGCACGTTTATTCCTGCGGGAACTCCTACCTGAATCAAGGCGCTCCGCCCCAGTCGCAACGCTCGTGCCACCAGCCTTGCCATCGTTAAATGATGGGGCCAGTGTCCTGCACCTAGCGATCGCAGGAACGCTCGCAGTGAGTTGTGTACTTCTACCTCAATCACGATTTCAATAAATTCTTGTACTGACTTCAGTCTGACACAAGCCTGGGAGCGGGGGAGTAGGGGAGTGGGGGAGCGGGGGAACTCTTGAGCGAAAGAATGAATATTTTTCTTTTTCCCTTTTCCCTTTTCCCTCTTCCCCTCTTCCCTAACCCCTAACCCCTAACCCCTAGTTTTTTGACTTTTGACTTTTGACTTTTGTAAAATGAAGTCTAAAATTTGTGCTATGAAAAAACGCTTCTTTAGGTTCGGATTCCTACTACTCCTATCGGTTGTTTTTGTCTTCGGCTGGTGGACGCCGCCTGCCTCTGCTTTTACAGACGAACAAAAGATAATAGCAGAAGTATGGCGAATTGTCAATCAGTCCTATGTTGATGACACTTTCAATCATCAAAACTGGTGGTTAGTGCGCCAAAAGGCACTAAAACAACCTCTCAAAAATCGCGAGGAAGCATACGCAGCAATTGGACAAATGCTGGCAAGTTTGGCAGATCCTTTTACGCGACACCTCCAACCCGACCAATATCGGAGTTTGCAGGTCAACACTTCTGGAGAACTGACGGGTGTGGGACTGCAAATTGCCCTGGACGAAGAAACTGGAGAGTTGCAGGTGTTGTCGCCGATCGCAGGTTCGCCAGCGGAACGGGCAGGGATTCAACCGCGCGATCGCATTCTGGAAATTGATGGTTTGTCAACAAAAAATATTAGCCTTGACGAAGCTGCTGCGCGTATGCGCGGCCCCATTGGCACTAACGTTACCCTCAGAATAATACGAGATAAGACAGAACCGCAAGAAATTAAATTGGTACGCGATCGCATCGCCCTCAATCCAGTGTTTGCAGAATTGCGTACTCAACCAGAAGGATTGCCATTTGGCTACATTCGCCTCAATCAGTTTAACGCTAACGCCACTCAAGAGCTAGCTAACGCGATCGCTCGCTTAGAGCAAGAAGGAGCTGAAGCTTACATTTTAGACCTGCGGAACAATCCAGGCGGCCTCTTGCAATCCGGAATCGAAATTGCTCGCCTTTGGTTGGATAAAGGCACTATTGTTTATACAGTCAATCGCCAAGGAATCATCGGCAGTTTTGATGCCACGGGATCTGCACTTACCAAAGATCCCCTAGTAGTATTGGTCAATCGCGGTACCGCCAGTGCCAGCGAAATCCTTGCCGGTGCATTGCAGGACAACCATCGCGCTTTCCTTGTCGGCGAAAAAACCTTCGGGAAAGGCTTAATTCAATCATTGTTTGACCTCTCGGATGGATCTGGATTGGCTGTTACCGTCGCTAAGTACGAAACCCCAAACCATCACGATATCAACAAGTTAGGCATCATACCCGATCGAGTTGTCAGTTGGGAGTCTGTCAGTCGAGATCTAGTTGCTACAGAAGCAGATCCCCAATACAAAGCAGGCTTAGACTTGTTAATTCCGCCGGCGGTGATTGCCGATGCAGCCTAAAAAATAAGTTCCGGCACACTCGTATGGTTCTACATTCAAACTAAGTGAAGTACCCCAACCTGCAACGCTTACGGTTGGGGCTTCTAAGGCTATCTCAGATAAGAAAAATATCAAACAAAAATATCAGACGCAAAATTTTATATATCGCGGGGGATATCTGAGCCTGCGATAATTTTGGCTTCCCTAATTGGTTTAGATTGAAAACACCAAAAAAGTGCTGTTCGCATAAAATAAAACTGATTTTTTTATTATAGCAGATAACAATAATCTAAACTAGAAAAATTGAAAAAAAATGCTTTACTGAGATATTTTGGATACATTAATCGAATTTTACCACTTCTGTCTGCTCCAATTTTCCTGCCTTTATACGTGTTTTAAATCCAACGTCCTTGGGTGCAAACTTATGAATCACTTAAAACCGATCTCTTCTGGAGCAGTAAGCAAGAGCGAGATCGAACTTGCTCAGCAAGGTAAGGAAAACCAAGCAAACGAGCAAAATGTGCAGAATAAGGAAATATTTTTGTCTAAAGCCTCTTTAACGGCTAATGATGAGGCTTATATACCTCAAACTGCTGAAACGGAAGCAACAGACGCATCGGAAAAAGACCTAAACTGGCTGGTTTGTTTCCAGCAAAACAGCCAGCAGCTAGTGGCTGCAATTGAGCTACCAGACTTTGCGATCCGATATGCTAACAATTACTTCTCCCGTTTAGTAGGTATAGAAGTTAACCGCCAAGAGATTGGGATTAAGGGGATCGGGCTTTCCGATTTATTCTCGGATTGGGATGGCCCAGATGGGGAATCTTTATACCGTCGGCTGTTACTGGGTTTGGTTTTGCAAGATATTTACCAGATTGACATTCAAGGTCTCTTCGACCAACCGATCGTCGCCTCTGTCGGCAAATCCGATCGACAAGAACTGCGCTGGGTGGAGTTTTGGTTGCGATTACCCGACAAAAGCGCTGACGAATGGCCACAATTAAAAGTTGTCCGCCTCGATCGCAATGTAGACGAGTTTGCGGATTTGAATATCGAACAGATGGAGACGGGAGATTGGCAAAATTGGTTAAGAAACTCTGCCCAGATAGAATTGCTTTTATCCAGATTGCAACCGAACAACTACCGGGTAGAAGGATTGCTGCTGCTGGAGGGCGTTGATGTCACAATCCGCGAAATGCTGCGCCGCCTCACGAATCTGTTGATTGACCAAGACTCGATTTTACGACCGAAGAAGTTTCGCAAAATTGACCAGTTGCTGAGATCGGTTCTGCACGCCAAAAATAGCTTGATTTTAAGTACCGAACGTTCCGAGGCGCGGCTGTTTTTTGGGCCGGACTCGAAAGATTTAAGAACTACTACTTATTCCATGCAGTCTCTGCAAGGGTCGCACTTTTTACGAGCAGCGGAGGCAAATCAAG
Source organism: Aerosakkonema funiforme FACHB-1375 (assembly GCF_014696265.1). GTDB lineage: Bacteria > Cyanobacteriota > Cyanobacteriia > Cyanobacteriales > Aerosakkonemataceae > Aerosakkonema > Aerosakkonema funiforme_A. The sequence goes on from NZ_JACJPW010000001.1 coordinate 77,774, forward strand.
TTTGGAACGTTGCCGATCTCAGTCAGGATTGTCCTACCGAGTGCGAGCGATGGCTACTTGAAATGGGTGTCCGTTCTTTGTTGCTCATTCCATTGGTCGTCAAAGCGAAAGGATATAAAGCGGGATTTCGGCAACTGGCAGGCGTAGTGGGATTGACGAGCGATCGGGCTTACAACTTCAGCAGCCTTGACTGTCGGTATGCTTCCGAACTCATCCTCCCTTTTACAGTGGCGCTGCGTCAAGCTATCCAGTTAAGATTTACTCAATTTAACAATATCCACCCAGCAGTGGAATGGAAATTCTTGCAGGAAGCAGAACGACGCAGCTGGGGAATGCGCCCAGAACCAATTATTTTTAGTAATGTTTACCCCCTGTATGGCATCTCGGACATTCGCGGTTCTTCTGAGGAGCGCAACCGTGCCATTCAGACTGATGTGCTGGAACAATTTCATCTGGGATTAAAAGTGGTTGAGGCATTCTGTCAATCTCAAGAAACCTCTTTAGGGGAACAACTTCGCCTCGATCTGCTTTATCACATCGAACAAATAGAGTCGGGGATAACTGTAGATGCAGAAGTCACAGCCATTCGCTATCTGCGTTCTTCTTTGGAAATTTACTTCGATTACTTTGCTCAATGCTGTCCGAATGTCAACGCAGCTGTCGCGGCTTACCGATCGGCGTGCGACAACGAGCATCAGTGCGTTTACAAGGCTCGCGATCGCTACGATCGCACGATCGGACAAATCAACGCTCTTCTCCGAGAAACTTGGGATCGCTGGCAGGTTTCCATGCAAAAAATCACACCCCACTACTGCGATATCGAATCTACCGACGGTATCGATCACATGATCTATGCCGGCGCATCCATTGACCCAAAGTTTTCAACTTTCCATCTTCGCAGTTTGCGATACGAACAACTGCGAGCTATGTGTGACTGTGCTAGAACAGCCTTCAGCATTCAAGCGCAATATAACACCCAAATGCAAGTAACTCATTTGGTCTTAGTGCAGGATGCTACAGTTGACATCTTCCACAACGAAGACACCGAAAAATTATTTGAAGTTAGAGGCACCCGCGACACCCGCTACGAACTCGTCAAAAAGCGTATTGATAAAGCTATTGACACACAGTCACACGAGCGCATAACCCAACCGGGTATGCTTACTATAGTTTACTCCACTGATGACGAGTGGACAGAGTATCAACAGTACTTGCGCTACTTAGCTCGCGAAGGCTGGATTGATAGAGAAGTTGAAGGCGGTACGGTGGAACCACTGCAAGGAGTGACTGGCTTAAAATTTGCCCGCGTCCGCGTTCTACCCAATATAAAATCTATCACCGATTTAAAAATGCTGGATGAGGGGTTAGAACCCCCAAATTTGTAATAGGGGGAGTGGGGGAGTGGGGGAGTGGGGGAGTGGGGGAGTGAGAGAATAAATATTTTTCGCTCTTTCCTCTTTCTTCTTCCCTCCTCCCTCTCGCTTTTCCCTCCTCCCTCTTCCCTCTTTGCTAGCGTATAGTGGCAATTCAGCAAACCTGAGTCGCCAGTTGACGGCAACCTTTCAATCCCAAAGTGGGATTGCTGCGATAGTCTGCTTCTGGAACCCAAACATTGAGAGATCGATCCAATCCGATCGAATAGATGTATTCAACGTTGGGGTCGTAATTGACACCCACTCTTAAGTTAGAAAAATCATCCTCGCAAATCTCATAGCCAAACCTGACGACAATCTGAGCTACTAAGCATTCAGGAGTATCGCAGTATTCTCCGCAGGTTTCTCTTTCTTGCCAAAACTTTTCTAAAAATGGTTCGAGGATGAGCAGGACTTTGTTTGGTGTGCCATTTCTGCTGGCGTAGACGATGACAGGATTCCCTTCTACGACGATGTGACAGGATGTAGGCATTGCTGTTGGAGATACGGGTTTCTGTATCCAGGTTAGCGCCCTTCTCTATTCCTGCGGTAGATGCAGATTTAGAGTCTCTTCAGGTATGGCTTCCAGCTGGGTAGGCGGAACAAGCAAGGCGATCTTGCCTGCGGGGACGCCGTCAGACAAAGAATTTGTCAAACAAAAGTATCCCGCTAACCTTAAAATACTATTAATTTTTATTACAAAATCAATTCTGTAGCTAAAGCTACAGAATTATCTGATAAATTAGTTATAGAAGGCAATAAAGCAATGGAAAAACAAGGAGAAACTACTATGTCTGCTAACGAACAAGCTCGCGCTCTCATGATGCGTCATCAGCACTTGATTAAGAATCGACAGCAATCCATGCTGGGACGTGCAGCAGCTGAAGTTGGCTTGTCAGTTGATGGTGAAGATTTGAACGTTAATCAAAGCAAAGCGAACCCTAGTGTTCGGGCAAGCTAAGATGGCAGCCATCCCGCTTTGAACTAGGGGCTGTCAAAGCAAGATTAGAAATTGCAATTTTTCTTATCTTGCTGAGGTATGAATATTCTCGCTCAGCAAGAAGTTTAACAATCGTCGATGACATATAAGCGGCAACCAGGGCGTTCTTCTTGATGAAGTAACGCCTTTAAATTTTGGGGACGGAGGCTAGTGCAGACGGAGGAGCTGAGGGGATGGTATAGATAGGGAATCGCTGAATTTTGCGTCCTTGGCTTTCAAACAATATTTTTTGTGAAAATTAATTTGCTAATTCTTTGAGTCTTACCCATCTGAAACTTTCAACTTTTCAAATAAGATAGATAAAATTAAATATTCAATGCTTTGTTGCTGAAATTTGAGGTGGCTTTGCTAAAATCCAGCTAATAGCATATTTTCATAATTCAGAGATATTCTTGAGAATAAGCGCTCGTTTTTTTACAAAAAAAAGGTCAAAGCTTCACCCTGTAAGGCTTTGGCCTTTTTTTGTAACAAGAGCGGAATTTTGTGATAAGATAATATCTTTGCAAAATATCATTAATGAACAAACTAGAAAAAAGCGATCGCGCATTGGTATGTACAAGTGCAATTGAACACAAGGGATAATTTTCAGTATACATAGATACTTTTTTAGTAAATGAGTTGCGAAGTCTAGGGTATAAAATATGAACCCGAACAAAAATATTAGCTTTCGGCTTCCTCAATCTAGATTTTTACAGTACTTACTTAAAGTTACTTTAGTTGCGATCGCTTACTTTTTGGGGGGGAAACTGGCAGTCTCAATTCCAGGCGTAGCACTCTTAGGTTCCTCAGTATGGCCTCCGGCAGGAATTGCACAAGCTGCTTTATTATTGCTAGGAGTGCGTTATTGGCCGGGAGTAGCTTTGGGAGCATTTTTTTTCGATTTTTTAGGCATAAAGCCATCATTAATACTGGCGTTACAAGCATCTTTCGGTACGACTTTACAAGCTGTAGTGGCAGTATATTTGCTACGTCATCTGGGGTTTCGTACATCACTGGCTCGTTTGATAGATGTTATATATCTTGTTTTGTTCGGAGCTACTATTGCTACCCAAATAAATTCTACTTTAGGGCCACTCCGTATGGTTTTAACTGGTCTAGTTGAGTGGAATAAATATTGGGAAGTACGCTGGAATTGGTTTTTGGGGGATGCAATGGGAATCTTAATATTCACGCCATTGCTATTGATTATGTTGACCAAAAAAGGTACAAATAATAGTGAAAAAAAACTCTAAAATAATCATTCAAAATCGACTGTCATTACTAATTTGGCTGATTTTATTAGTAACAGTTAGTTGGATGGTATTTGCAGCGAGAACAGAGGCGCAAATTTCTCGTTATCCCCTGGAATATTTACCTTTTCCATTCATCATTTGGGCGGCAATTCAATTTGGTCAGCGCGGTGCTGTTTTATCTTCCTTCGTCGTATCGAGCATTGCTATATGGGGAGCATCTCAGGGAGGAGGCCCTTTTATTGCTAAGACTGATAATATCAGTCAGGCAATCCTATTTTTGCAAGCTTTTATGGGAGTGATTACTATTACTTCCCTATTATTAGCTGCTACAGTATCAGAACGTGCTGCATCTGAAAATTTGTTGCGCCAGAGCGAAATAAAATATCGAGAACTTGTAGAAAATGCTAACAGTATTATTCTCAAAATTGACTGTGACGGTAATTTGACATTTTTCAACGAGTTTGCTCAGAAATTCTTTGGTTTTACTGAGGAAGAAATCTTGGGCAAAAATCTGGTTGGTACGATTATTCCCCAAACAGATACAACAGGGAAAGATTTAGCAGCTATGATGAGCAGTATCTTGCAACACCCGGAGCAATATACTCGCAACGAAAATGAAAATATTCGGCGCAATGGCGAACGAGTTTGGGTAGCGTGGGCTAATAAACCGCTGTTTGATTTAGCAGGAAATTTTATCGGCATACTTGCTATTGGTACGGATATCACCTCGCGCAAACAAGCGGAATTATCGCTGCAAAAGTTGAATGAAGAATTAGAACTCAGAGTGGAAGAACGAACGGCTACGCTTGCTGCTACTGAAGCCGAACTACGAACTTTATTCGCCGCTATGACTGATATGATTTTTGTGCTAGATTGCCAGGGGAATTGTCTCAAAGTAGTCTCAACAAATCCAAATATTCCGAAACAAATCGGCCCGAAACAAGTGTGTAAAAGCTTACACGCTGTCTTACCAAAAGCAGAGGCTGATACTTTTATTAAAAATATTCAGCGAGTTTTGGATACGCAAGAAACAGCGAACTTTGAGTACAGTTTATTGTTCAAAGATCGACTGGTGTGGTTTTCTGCCAATATTTCACCCATATCACAAGAGCGAGTGATTTGGGTGGCGCGGGATATTAGCGATCGCAAAATTTTAGAAGATAAGCTACAGCAATCTTATGCAGAATTAAATGCTCTTTTAGCGTCGATGACAGATATAATTCTCGTAGTAGATTCTAAAGCTAAAGATCTGAAAGTTGCGCCGACAAATCCGGGACGTTTATACCCGCCTGATGTTGATATTATTAGCCCTACAGTGGAACAATTTTTAATCGGCGATAATGCCGAAGTTTTTTTAGAGCAAATTCAGCAAGTACTGCATACAAAACAAACAATTAATTTCGAGTATAACCTGCCTGTTGGCGACTCTGAATATTGGTTTCTCGCTACGATTGCACCCGTATCTGAAGATTCGGTGATGTGGGTAGCCCGCGATATTAGCGATCGCAAACAAGCTGAGTCAGCATTGCGTTTGGAAAAAGAAAAATCTGAAGAATTATTGCTAAACATTTTACCAGAACCAATTGCCAATAGACTCAAGGAAGATCAAAGCGCCATCGCCGAGAGCTTTAATGAAGTGACGATTTTATTTGCCGATTTGGTTGGCTTCACCTCTCTTTCCACAAAACTTCAGCCGATCGAATTAGTTAACTTATTGAACCAAATTTTCTCTTCCTTTGACCAAATTATCGAAGAACTCGGTTTAGAAAAGATTAAAACGATTGGCGATGCTTATATGGTAGCGGGAGGATTACCGATACCTAAAATTGACCATGCGGAAGCAATTGCAGAGTTGGCATTATCCATGCTAGATATCATGCAGCAATTGCAGATTGACAGGGGGTACCAACTACAAATTCGGATCGGCATTAACACGGGAATTGTGGTAGCTGGAGTGATTGGGAAGAAAAGATTTATTTACGATCTATGGGGCGATGCGGTTAACGTTGCCAGCCGTATGGAATCGCACGGACAACCAGGATGTATACAAGTTACATCAGCAACTTACGAAAGATTGCGAAATAAATATTTGTTTGAAAATCGTGGTAAAATCCAAGTAAAAGGTAAGGGAGAAATGACTACCTATTTCCTGAAGGGAAGAAAGTCGGCTTAGAAATGGACTTTACTATTAAAATAATATTTAAAAACCCAAGTAATTCTTGGTATGTTTATTTAACAGGGAATATTTAATATATTTAATTTTCACATAGACCGAGAGAAGGGAGGTAAATTTGGCAGTTAATGGAAAAATTGCGATAATTAATATATTGTCGCATGATGACTCTCATTATTTCCTAGTGCAAAAGCGGAAACGATCCGCTACTAGCTAAATTTAAAGAAAATTTTCAGTGCAGACAGGTTCTGGAATGCACGGTCGTGGTAGCGTTGTAAAATAAGCAACCCTTGAAATACCTATTCTAGGTTGGCAATGCAAGAATCCCTGTCTACCAGACTTATCCAAACGTCTCAAAACAAATATCCAGACTGCTTGTGGATGCAATTAGAAGCAATTCCTGTCGAGTCAGGTGCAAGTGACACTTCTGCGCTTGACCTCTACTTAACGATAAACTTTGACGAGCATTGGGAACCCCTGCTTGGGGGTCGCGTCAAGTTAGGTCTCAAGGGTGGCGAACTGAGGCTAAAGCTGGAGGGTGGCGAAATACCTTTGGCATCCCGCGACCTCAAAGACTCACTTGAGCTTTCTCTTACAGAAGACAGAAAAAAGTACAAAAGTAGCGAAAATCAAAGCAGTGCAGATACTAATCTAGTAGAAATAGGATCTGGCCTCCAGGATAACTCGAATGTATCCCAAATAGCTTTTAGAAGCAATAATTCTCAGGTAAACCCTGCCTGGATTTTTGAAGTCAAGGCAGGTGAGTCGATTCTAAAAGGAGGGGTCACAAGCGCAAAACTCTTAACCGTAAATGCGATCGAAAAATTCTGCCGAATAGAAGCTACGTTTGAAGTATCAAAGCAAGATGTGTATTTGATTGATGCAGAAGGCTTATGGCGACACGACATCAGCCCAAATCAGCACGCTGTCTTAGAGAGGAAATTAGCTCTGTTTTTGTTGGAATCGAAGTTGAAGCCTTTTCTAAGTTGGGCGCAGTTATGCTACGATTGTCTTCCTGTGGAAAAGGGTGATGAAACAACTGTTCCGCAAGTACAAGCGCATCTACAAGAAGAGATCGATCGCGTTATTGCAGCGCCAACAAAGGATTTCCTAGAAATAGCGAAAATTGCAGGTCTCGATCCGGCAATTGACTTTGCAGGGGGTAACCTGCGCGGAACTAACTTAAACGGAGTTGATTTAAGTGGTGCTAATCTCTGCCGCGCTAATCTTCGAGGTGCAGATTTGAGCGATGCAGAATTAACTGACGTTAATCTAAGCAGTGCTAACCTCAGCGGTGCAGATCTCAGCGGTGCCGATCTGGGTAATATAAATTTGAGCCATGCCGACTTGCACCTTGCCAGTTTAGCATTAGCCAACCTCAGCGGTGCAAACCTGAGCGGTGCGAATCTGATGGAGGCGAATCTAAGCAGTGCCAATCTCGGTAGTGCCAATGTAAAGCAAGCGCGATTTGGGAAAAATGCAGGTATCTCGGAACAAATGAAGTTAGACCTGAAGCAGCGAGGGGCAATTTTTGAGTAGTTTTCGGAAATGAGCAAAAGCCCAGATTTTCAGAGCGAGTCATCTACAAGAACGGACACATCTGTGGCAGCATGGACAAGAGAAACCAACAGGACTGGTGAGCGGTCAATTTTAAATAGCAGCTTGCTTGTTGAAGTTCAATCTCAAATATCAAATTGAAAATTTGCAATTTCAGAGTACTGCTACCCAATCCCCTAGCGATCGAAATCCTCTTGTTTGCATAGCTAAAAAAACAACTGTCAAAAGTATCAAATAGAGCCGCGCATGATGTCAAAAATATACTTAGCTCGATCGCATACAAGCAAATACCCGCAGATGAGCGACAAGAAATATTCTCAGTAGCGAAAACTTGTGGTAAACCCGTTTTTGTGTGGCGATGATTGCAGAATTTGGAAAAGGTCTATGAGCGGTGCAGGTTGTCAACATACCAGCAAGATACGCCAATCTGTTGTGGGTCTAATGCTGTTAGCCTTATTCCCTCTGGCCTACCCCCTGCCCAGTTTGGCTCAGGTACGCCGGGGTAATGCGCCAGCAAGTCCGGGTACGGGAATCTCAGCAGAAAGAGCTTACACTTTAGGAGCTGGCGATCGCATTCAGATCGATGTATTCAACGTGCCCGAATACACTCGCGAATACCAGGTGCTGGTGAACGGCACGGTAAACCTGGCTCTGATTGGCAGCGTATCCGTACAAGGACTGACACTCGAGCAAGCTGGGGCTGTAATTTCCAATCGATACGCCCGCTTCCTCAGACGCCCAATAGTTACCGTCAGTTTGGTGGCACCGCGACCTTTGAACGTGGCGGTATCCGGGGAAGTCAATCGTCCCGGTGCCTACGTTATTCCCCTCACCGCCGCAGGTGGTGGAGTTCAACAACCAACCCTGACCCAGGCGCTTACCCTCGCGGGAGGAATTACGCAGTCAGCGAACTTGCGGGGAGCGCAGGTGCGCCGGGTGACGCGAGGTGGAACGCAAACGATTAACGTCGATCTTTTCGCGTTGCTAAGAGCGGGAGACTTACGCCAAGATATCACTTTGCGGGATGGGGATACGATCTTTATTCCCACTGCAACTAGCACAAATTTGGCCGAAGCACCCATCAAAGCAGATGCCAGCTTCGCTCCCGCGCAAAATCAACCCCTGAATGTGGTGGTGGTAGGGGAAGTAACTCGTCCTGGCCCACAGGTAGTCCAGCCAGATCAAAGCGGGGCGAGACCGAGTGTGTCGCGAGCAATTCAAGTGGCGGGGGGAGTAACCCAAACTGCAAATCTCCGCCAAGTCCAGGTACGCCGAACTACACGAGGCGGGGCAGTGCAAACTATTCCTGTCAATCTGGAGCGGTTGTTGCGTGTGGGCGATCGCACTCAGGACTTGCCTTTGCAACAAGGGGATACAGTTGTAGTTCCCACAGCAGCTAGCGTCAACCTGCAACAAGCATCTCTGATCGCAAACACTAGCATCGCTCCCACTCAAGCCCAAACTTTAAATGTGGTAGTGGCGGGTGAAGTGACTCGTCCCGGCCCACAGATAGTCCCGCCAGATCAAAGCGGCACACAACCCACCATATCGCGGGCAATTCAAGTGGCAGGTGGAGTTAGCCCATCTGCGGATCTCAGCCGGGTTGAGGTACGCCGGGTGACGCGAGGCGGCGCAATCCAACGCTACGCGGTGAATTTGGAACAGCTGTTGCGGGCAGGCGATCGCACTCAAGATTTGATTTTAGAACAGGGAGATACAATTTATATTCCCCCCACAGCGAACATAAATTTGGGGCAAACTTCTCAAATCGCCAGAACTAACTTCGCTCCCACGCAAGCTCAACCCATTAATATTGTGGTGGCGGGTGAAGTAACTCGTCCTGGGCCTTACACCGTGCAAGCAACTCAAACGGGTGCCCTACCTACCTTGTCGCGGGCCATCCAAGTGGCAGGGGGAACTACTCAATCTGCCGATATCAGTCGCGTCCAGATTCGCCGCATCACCCAAAGCGGCACAGAACAATTCGCTAGTGTGGATCTCAATCAATTATTGCAGGGAGGCGATCGCCGTCAGGACTTGTACTTGCAAGAGGGAGATACAATTTTTATCCCCACTTCCACAGAAATCAATCCGGCACAATCCCTCGATATCGCATCTTCCAGCATTGCTGCCGATCCTTCTCAACCTTTAAATGTGGCTGTTGTGGGAGAAGTGCAACGTCCGGGTACTTACACGCTTCAGACAGTGAGACCGGCAGCAGGGGCACCCGGTTCTTTACCTTCGTTCGCCGGTTTGCCTACCGTGTCCCAGGCAATTCAACTAGCGGGGGGAATTACTCAAACTGCGGATATTCGGCGGATCGAGGTGCGTCGCAATACACGAGCGGGGTATCAACAAATTCTGGCCGTGAATTTTTGGCAGCTGTTGCAGGGGGGCGATCGCACTCAAGATGTGGTATTGCAACAGGGAGATACAATTTTTATACCCGCTGCCACGGATATCAACCCAGCAGAAGTTGCCCAAACAGCCATTTCCAGTATTGCTCCGGCTACCATTAGAGTCAATGTGGTTGGAGAGGTTGCCAGACCGGGAGTCTTACAGGTGCCACCCAATACACCGTTGAACCAAGCTATTCTATCAGCGGGAGGATTTAACGTTCGCGCTCGCCGGAGTTATGTCGATTTGCTTCGCCTTAATCCTAACGGTACAGTTTCCCGTCGAGGTATACGACTGGATTTTGCCAAAGGAATTAGCGAGGAAACTAATCCTATACTCCGCGATAACGATGTGGTTGTGGTGCGTCGCTCTTCCTTGGCTAGCATTTCCGATACTTTGGGAACAGTTTTAAGTCCGGTGGGCAATTTCTTCTCGCTATTCAACTTCTTCAGAATATTTGGGAGCTTTTAATAGTTATTTGTCAGGTGTCAGTTGTCATATTTTCAAATTATTTTTCTAATGACAACTGACAGTTGACCGCTGACCGCTAACCGATAAATAGAGGACAAAATGAAGATTAAACCATATTCTCAGCCAATAATGCCGAATAACAATGGCAGACAGTTTCAGCAATTGCCTCCGCCAATCTTTGCAGAACAAGGTTATGAGGATGAGGGCAGCAAATTGGATGTCCGCCAAATTTTGGGAGTTTTGCGTCGCCGAGCGCTTGTGGTTGCTAGTGTGGCGATCGCAGTAGCTTCTACTGCTGGGATGCGAACTTGGAACAGTCCGCCACTATATCAAGGTAGCTTTCGAGTGTTAGTGGAGCCGATCACAGCTGAGACAAAAGTGGCGCAAACTTTCGGTGCGATCGTCTATTCTAGTTTGGATTACGATACTCAAACTGAGGTTTTACGCAGTCCCAGCGTTTTGAGTCCTATTGTTGAGCAAATTAAAGCAAAGTATCCAGAAATAAATTACGATTCTCTCATCGGTAGTTTAATAATTACCCGCTTGGGACAAACCAAAATTATTGAGGTGCGTTACCAAGATATGGACGCCAACAAAGTAAAAGATATCTTGCAGCAAGTAGCCGAGGGATATTTAGCTTACAGTCGCGTACAGCGGCAAAGCGATGTTCGCGAAGGCATTCAATTTGTACAAGAACAACTGCCAAATTTGCGGTTGCGAGTTGACACATTGCAAGCAAAATTGCAAAAGTTTCGCCAACAGTATAACTTTATCGATCCGGAAACGAAAGCTCAAGAACTTTCCGGTCGGCTCAACAGCCTGGGTCAAGAAAAAGTCACCACTAAAACCAAGCTGGATGAGATGCGATCGCTCTACACCATCTTGCAGGGTCAGCTGGGATTAAAGCCAGATGAGGCAATTTTAGCGTCGGCTCTCAGCGAAGCATCTCGCTATCAAAAATTACTAAACGAACTTCAGGATGTCGAAACTAAACTTGCTGTAGAATCAGTTAGATTCACAGATGAAAATCCCACCATACAAGCGCTAAAAGAACAAAGACAAAAATTGCTTCCCTTAATTAATCAAGAAGCACAAAAAGTGTTGGGAAATAATATTTCACCAGCAACTGTAAATAGAGAAAGGCTTACTTACCAAAATTCAATTCGCTTAACCCTGACTCAGCAATTTGTTGAGGCAACTAATCAAATTAAAGTTTTAGAGGTTCGCAACAAAGCTTTAGATCGAGCAGAAGCATCGTTAGTACAGGAATTTAAAGAAATGCCCATCCGGGCGCGTGAGTATACAGATTTGAAGCGCGACTTACAGGTTTCTACTGAAAGTTTGCTGAGATTTCTCTCAACTCGCGAATCACTAGAAATTGAGGCTGCCCAAAAGGCTACTCCTTGGCAACTCATCAGCAAAACAGAATCGGCAATTCCCATTTCTCCCAGCAAATATCGCAATATAATGCTGGGGGTAGTTGCTGGGGTGCTGTTGGGTGCTGGCGCAGCTTGGTTAGCAGAAATGCTCGATAGTGTGTTTCACTCTGTTGACGAGCTGAAAGACAGAACTGGAATGCCGATTTTGGGAATTGTTCCGTACAATAAATCAGTCAAAAAACTTGTTCCTGTCGCTCAAGCAGCAGGTTTACTTCCAGGAGAAAATCAGGATGCGATCGTTGAGGATAATAACTTGCGGCGTTACAATGCTTCTCCATTTGTGGAAGCATTTCGCTCTCTTTATACTAATGTCCGCCTGCTAAGTACTGATTTGCCTGTGCGTTCTTTAGTGATTAGTTCGTCTACGCCAGCAGAAGGTAAAACGGTAGTAGCTTTGAACTTAGCTCAAGCAGCAGCAGCTATGGGTCAGCGGGTATTATTGGTGGATGCGGATTTGCGTCGTCCTCAAGTTCATCAAAGATTGAGTTTAACTAATATGAGGGGGTTAAGCAATCTCATTTCCGCAGAGGATTTAACTATAAATGATGTGATTCAGCAATCACCTGTGGAGGAAAATTTATTTGTGATGACTTCCGGTCAGGTGCCACCCGATCCTACAAGATTGCTATCATCTGAAAAGATGCAGAATATCATGGGGCAACTTCAAACATCCTTCAATTTGGTTATTTACGATACTCCTCCTCTGCAAGGTTTCGCAGACGCTAATATCTTGGCTACGACTACAGATGGTGTGGTGTTGGTTGTAGGATTGGGTAAGACCGATCGCTACCCGTTGATGCAAGTAATAGAAGGTTTGAGACTTTCTGGTACAACGGTTTTAGGTATGGTTGCCAATGGTGTGAAAAAGCATACGATTCGCTGGCATGATTCTTATAACCGTTACTACACTACTCAACCAAATCGCGATCGATTGGGGAATCGGGCCTAGAGCGCTAGACCAGTAAAAGACCTTGACAAAATAAATAGGATGTGTATGCCTATGTAAACCTCGACTCCGGCGTTGCATATGCCTGCCGGCATATCGCCTACGGACATAAAATCTAGGGTTTTGTGCAATAAATTGTCGATCGAATGCTAAGGGCATCCGCGCCGCACTCGCGTTCGTCCCTACATAAAACATATTTCGTTATTTTTGTCAATTTATTCTACTGGACTGGCGCTCTAGAGCGCCAGTTCATTAATAGCTGTTGTTATAATTAGTAATTGTTTTTTATCTATTATTTGAGATTATGGAACCTTTATTGACAGCTGCGTTAGCGTTAGGAACAGTCATTGGCACGAAAGCCTTAGAGAAAACGGGCGAAAAGATTGGTGAAACTTTTGTTGAAAAAACGAAAAGTTTTTTAACAAATCTTAAGCAAGAAAGTCCCACCACTGTAACGGCAATTGAACATACACCCGCTAGGCCCTTAAATTATAGTCAAATCATTCCAGAGATTCAAGCCGCAGCCGAAAAACGACCCGAATTATGGACACAAATTGAAGATTTAGCAAAATTAGGGCAACAGGAACCTAAACTGATGCCCTATATTCAAGAGGCGAAACAATGGAATTCTCAAAAATCTATTGTTACTGAAATGCGCGATAATTATGGTGTAATAGCAGAAAATATTGATAAAAACGTTCAGATTCATACGGTTCAAGGAGATGTACACATTTAGAGAGAATAACCTGAATATTGACCGTAGTGGATCGATGTTAATTGCTACCTAGTAACTGTAACTCTATGAATGATAATTACGGGGTTAACGCTGAAAATATTCAGACAAGTGTTCTCATCCAAAAGGTTGAAGGCGGTGTAACAATAGGTTACAAACCGGAAAATCCACCAAAACCTATTGATATTAACTGGCGCGAAGTCTCTCAAAACGCATTAGCAGAAAGACAAAAACTCACCACTAATCCCTTCACCACTGGCGACGGGTTAGAGTTTACTTTTGATGATATTTATGTGCCACTGGGATTGGTGGAAAAGGTAAAGAAAGAAAAACGCCCTGGAGAGGTTTCCCCAGAAGAAGGTTCGCAACTTTATCAGTCAGAAGAAGTCACCCGCACTTATAAAAATGATGAGTTTTTCGCGCAAGTGCTGAAACAGGGGCAAAGTCCCAAAAGTCAAGGGCGCAGGTTAGCGGTGACGGGGGAACCGGGGGCGGGGAAAACCACCCTATTACAGAAAATAGCCCAGTGGGTAGCCACGGAGACAGAGCAAGATGTGGCAATTTGGGTGTCTTTGGCAGATTTGCAGGGGCGAAATGTTGAGGATTACCTGCTGCAAAAGTGGCTCAAGGATGCTCTGGGGGCGGTGCGGGTAACACCGGAAATGGAAGAGGCGCTGGCGTTGCTGTTTAAGAGTGGGCGAGTGTGGCTGTTGCTGGATGGGGTGGATGAAATGGGGAGTAGCAACCCCCTAGCGACGGTGGCGAATCAGATTAGCGGTTGGGTTGCTTCGGCGCGAGTGGTGGTGACTTGTCGCCAGAATGTCTGGGATGCGGGGAAAAATGCCCTGGAAGGGTTTGATGTTTATCGCAATCTCGATTTTGACTACCCGGAGGGGGTGGGGCAATTTATTCAGCGCTGGTTTGCGCGTCACCCAGAGTTAGGGGAGCGGTTGCTGGCAGAATTAGCCCAAGATGGAAAAGAGCGGATTCGGGATACGGTGCGAAATCCCCTGCGGTTGGCGCTGTTGTGTCGCGCTTGGCAAATTCGCCAGGGGGGTTTACCGGAAACTAAGGCGGGGCTTTATGGGCAGTTTGCGGAGGCGCTGTATGAGTGGAAGCAGGAGGCTTTTCCTACGAAATCCAAGCAGCGAAAGGATTTGAATGCAGGGTTGGGCAGGTTGGCGTTGCGGGGGATGGAGCAATCTGAGTCTCGGTTTCGGTTAAGGGAAGCTTTGGTAACGGAGATTTTGGGAGAAACTGATGAGCCGTTGTGTCAGTTGGCGTTGCAGTTGGGTTGGTTGAATTTGGTGGGGGTGGCGGTGGAAAATCCCGATGCGCGGGTTTATGCGTTTTATCATCCCACGTTTCAGGAGTATTTTGCGGCGTTGGCTGTTAATGATTGGGATTATTTTTTACCCCGAAATCATGTTGATAAACCTGTTGATCCCCCCTTAATCCCTCCTTATCAAGGGGGGAAACAAGAAGCACAAGAAGCCCCCTCTTATCAAGCAGGGAAACAACAAGCCCCCCTTATTAAGGGGGGTTGGGGGGATCATTATCGGATTTTTGAGAAGCAGTGGAAAGAGGTGATTTTGCTGTGGTTTGGGCGAGGGGATGTGCAGAAGGAGAAGAAAGAGGCGTTTATTGAAAAGTTGGTAAATTTTGATGATGGTTGTGGCGATTGGAATTATCCGAAAGTGGATAGAGGTTTCTATGAATATCGGGCTTATTTTTTTGCAGGGGTAATAGTTCCTGAGTTTAAAGATAGTCGTTTGGCTGATGAAATTGTTAGTCAAATTGTTAAATGTGTTATTTTTTGGGAGCCAATTGCAGCAGGGGAAAACGCAGTATTAATAGAAACTGACAGAGTAAGGGCGATTGCTCGGTTAATCCAACTGCTTGATGAAACTTCTGATGATTATACCCGTCGGTATGTTGCCGATAGTTTGGGTAATATAGCAGTGGGAAATGAGGGGGCGATCGCTCAGTTAATCCAACTGCTCAATGAAACTTCTAATGAAAATACCCGTTGGAGTGTTGCCAATATTTTGGGTAATATAGCAGTGGGAAATGAGGGGGCGATCGCTCGGTTAATCCAACTGCTCAATGAAACTTCTGATGAAGATACCCGTAGTATTGTTGCCAATAGTTTGGGTAATATAGCAGTGGGAAATGAGGGGGCGATCGCTCGGTTAATCCAACTGCTCAATGAAACTTCTGATGAAAATACCCGTTGGAGTGTTGCCAATATTTTGGGTAATATAGCAGTGGGAAATGAGGGAGCAATCAATCGTTTAATCCAACTGCTCAATGAAACTTCTTCTTATTATACCCGTAGTAGTATTGTTGATAGTTTGGGTAAAATAGCGGAGGAAAATGAGGGAGCAATCAATCGTTTAATCCAACTGCTCAATGAAACTTCTGATGAAGATACCCGTAGGAGTGTTGCCAATAGTTTGGGTAATATAGCAGTGGGAAATGAGGGGGCGATCGCTCGGTTAATCCAACTGCTCAATGAAACTTCTGATGATTATACCCGTAGTATTGTTGCCAATAGTTTGGGTAATATAGCAGTGGGAAATGAGGGGGCGATCGCTCGGTTAATCCAACTGCTCAATGAAACTTCTGATGATTATACCCGTAGGATTGTTGCCGAGAGTTTGGGTAAAATAGCGGAGGAAAATGAGGGAGCAATCAATCGTTTAATCCAACTGCTCAATGAAACTTCTTATGAAGATACCCGTAGTAGTATTGTTGATAGTTTGGGTAATATAGCAGTGGGAAATGAGGGAGCAATCAATCGTTTAATCCAACTGCTCAATGAAACTTCTGATGAAGATACCCGTAGGAGTGTTGCCAATATTTTGGGTAATATAGCAGTGGGAAATGAGGGGGCGATCGCTCGGTTAATCCAACTGCTCAATGAAACTTCTGATGATTATACCCGTTTGAGTGTTGCCGATAGTTTGGGTAAAATAGCAGTGGGAAATGAGGGGGCGATCGCTCGGTTAATCCAACTGCTCAATGAAACTTCTTATTATTATACCTGTGGGTATGTTGCCGAGAGTTTGGGTAATATAGCAGTGGGAAATGAGGGGGCGATCGCTCGGTTAATCCAACTGCTCAATGAAACTTCTTATTATTATACCCGTGGGAGAGTTGCCGATAGTTTGGGTAAAATACTGGTAACTAAACAGCAATATGCTCAGGTTATTTTTCGTCTTAAAGACAACTTAACTGATAAAATTTACCAAAGAAACTATGACCTTTACGAACAATCCTACAAACTTATTTGGCAATACGCCCAAAACCTGTCTTACTCAGACTTTTATGAAGCATGGCGCAGTCAACCTGCCATTGCCCCTCATCCAGAAGCATTCGATAACATCCAAATTAATCATATCCTCACCCAACTCCAACCCACTACCCAAACTTACCCCCTACCTATCAACATTCAATCCCTAGCAGATGAAACAGACACCAGCGCTATTTGTCAAGAACTTTGCACCCTAATTTACTCCCTCGCACTCCCCGATCCAGACATCCCCACTGTCAGCAACTTTGCCCAACTGAAACAACAGATTTTCACCGTAAAAAAACAACTGCAAAAACGCCACCTAGCCCTAATTCTCCATAACTGTAAACCTCATCCCCCACTCCTCACCTGCTGTCGCAAAATTGCCGATGCTAAACTGGGTTTACACATTCTCTGGATAACCGATGAACCTCTGGAAGCACCTTTACGCGGGTTTCCCCCCAGTCAGGATATTTTGTTAGGAGCAATTCAAACTTGGTTAGAGAAACTATGTTAAAATTATACCATCATATCAATCCACATCAACTATGAGCCAAACTATTAATATCAGTGGGTTAAACCCAGAACAAATTACCCAAATACAAGCCATTATCGAAGCGTTTCAAGCTAAAAATCAACTCGATAATTTAGCCAGTTCTTAAGTCAATATGAAAAACCCAGATATCATTGATACTTTAACAGAAAAGCCGATTAAAGTCAATGGTTTTATCACCCGTGAAGATATTTATGAACGTTAATTATGGATGAGGCTCAGTAGTAAGATTCAATGACATTTTATCATAATGAATAAAATAACCTTTCAGTGGGATGAACAAAAAAACGAAATTAATCAACAAAAGCATGGAATTTCTTTTTAAGAAGCTGAATCGGTTTTCTTTGATGATTATGCAGTGCAATTTTGGGATGAAGAACACTCTCAAGATGAAGAACGTTTTTTACTTCTAGGTCTAAGCTCTAAAATGAGAATATTACTTGTAGTTCATTGTTTTAGAGAAGCAGATTCTGTGATTAGAATCATATCAGCCAGAAAAGCTACTAAAAACGAAAGTAAAGAATATAGGAGATAAACCAATGGAACCGGAATACGATCTTTCAAAAATGAAGAGAAGACCTAATCCTTTTGCCAAACAGTTGAAAAAACAAGTCACGATTTCTCTGGGGATTGATGTGATAGAATATTTTGAAATGATGGCTCAAGAAGAAGGGATATCTTATCAGGAGCTAATTAATCTTTATTTGCAAGATTGTGTCACTTCTGGACGCAAATTATCTGTCAATTAGCCTAAAGAAAATATAGGCGAGCCGATGCTAAACTGGGTTTACACATCCTCTGGATAACTGATGAACTTCTGGAAGCACCTTTACGCAGTTTTCCCCCCAGTCAGGATAATTTGTTAGGGGCGATGCAAAGTTGGAGCGATGAAATGTTATAATAAAATCAGACAATCTTAGCAAGAATTAAACAGATGAAATTAAAAGTTACAGAACAAGGAGTTTTAATCCCCAAGGAATTATTAGGAGATAGCCAAGAAGTTGAACTAACTCAACAGGAAGGACAACTGATTATTACTATCAAACCGCCAGCCCTATCCTATCAAAAAGCCACAGAATATGTCCTGAAGAAAAACCACGATCTTTATCAACGTCTAGCCTGATGCTCTACTTAACCCTAGAACAAATTTTAGATATTCATTATCAAATTATTGCTCAGACGGGTGGGGGTTTAGGAATTACAAATCCGGGTTTACTGGAATCGGCTGTTGCTCAACCGCAAATGACTTTTGCGGGTCAATAACTGTATACAACTCTTCCAGAAAAAGCCGCAGCATTAGGCTTTTACTTTGATTAAAAATCATCCTTTTCTGGATGGGAATAAAAGAACAGGTCATGCAGCAATGGAAGTTTTTTTAGTCCTGAATGGTTTTGAAATTAATGCCAATGTAGAAGAACAAGAAAAAGTAATTCTTCAAGTTGCATCAGGAGAAATGACAAGAGAGGAATTTACCCATTGGTTACAATCGGTAATTATTACCTTGAATTTAAGGGAAGAAAACCTATATAATAGCATTGAAAAGAAAGCCTAAAGCCCAATTACAAATACCCATAGAACCCAAAAAAAGAGAAAGAAAGCGAAATATCGCTATTTCGATTACAGACAAATCAAATCTGATTAATAAAAGAAACCGGGTTTCTAGTTAGGGACTGTTGGGTAAAACTAAATATCTTTAAGAAACCGGGTTTCTCACTCTGGGCGCTCAAATATAAACAGCCTTAAACCATCATCAAATATGATATAATTAACGTCAAGCGACTTCAGGAAAAACATATGAAAGCCATTGAATTAACAGGAACCATCGACGAAAAAGGTCAATTATCCCTCGATCGACCTATCGAAAACTTCGCTCCCAGTCGCGTGCGAGTTATCGTACTTTTTCCGGAAGTAACAGAAGCAGCTGAAATCGATCCTGATGATACCCCCATTGAAGAAATCAAAGCCAGTCTTAGGAGAGCATTACAAGAAGCAAAAACAGGTCAACGCATACCCCTTTCTGAAATGTGGGAGGGAATAGATGTTGCATGACACGCCTTTTGTACAAATTGATTTAACACCTGAGTACAAACGGAATTTGCGGGAATTATCGAAAAAATATCGCAAGATACGGTTAGATACTCAGCAAATTATCGAACAACTACAAGGTGGTAATTTTATTGGCGATCGCATCCCCGTAATGGGTGAAGAATATGTCATTTTCAAGGTGAGAGTCAAAAATAGCGACATCCAAAAAGGGAAAAGCGCAGGCGATCGACTCATCTATCAAGTGGAATCACCGACGAGCGTACTTTTATTAACAATTTATTCTAAATTAGAGCGAGAAGATATCAGTCCTAACGAGATTAGCAGTATCTTAGCTGAGTTCGAGGGCGATGAATAAATATGAACTGCGGATTGATAATTGGGTAAGTCGATCGAGTTATTTTAGTTGTCTCTGAAAACTACTATAAAAGAATAGAGATTTAGAGATTTGGTGTATCCTTACAAGGAGTATCACCTAAGCAAAACCCGATGACAAATCAGCCCTTTTCCCCACAAATTCCCAACATTACCTGGAAGCGTGCGATCGGTTTAGGTTGGGACAACCCCTACAAAGTTCGCTTAGCTAGCAATTTAGATGATGGCCCTTGGCACGGTTCGCCCTTGGGTGGTTTTGGCGCGGGTTGTATCGGTCGTTCCTCGCGGGGGGATTTTAACCTCTGGCAAATCGATGGGGGAGAACATATATTTCAGAACTTCCCAGCTTGCCAATTCAGCGTATTTGAAGAGACAGAAAGAAGCAAGCAAGCTTATGCTTTGTGTACGGAATCTCCTACTGATGGTACTTTGTCTGCTTGGAAATGGTATCCCGCTTCTGGTGTCAGCAGTCAACAGTCAGCAGTTAGTGACAATTTGACAGAAGAACAGACAAATACAGGAAGTTATTATGCTCTATATCCGCGCAGTTGGTTTGTTTACGAGAATGTATTTGAGGCTAACTTAATTTGCGAACAATTTTCACCAATTTGGGCGGGAAATTATCAGGAAAGTTCTTATCCGATCGCAATTTTTGAATGGACTGCCCACAACCCTACAGACAAGCCAATTACTATCAGTATAATGCTGACTTGGCAAAATATGGTGGGTTGGTTTACTAATGCGATTAAAAAACCCCAGGTCACTGTTCGCGATGATGGCAGTCCGGTTTACGAATATCAACCGCAGCTGGGAAATAGTACGGGCAATTTCAATCAATGGGTTGAAAATGAATTTCGGCGAGGTTGCGTGCTGGATCGCGGTCGTCCCGATATTTATGATGTGAAAGAGGGAGAAGGACAATGGGCGATCGCAACTTTGGCTAACCCAGCAATAGAAGTATTTTATCACTCTCGTTGGAATCCTGTTGGCGATGGTGCGGATGTTTGGCAAAGTTTTGCGGCGGATGGTTCTTTACCCGATCGCGAAAATGAAAAACCCTGTGCTGACGGGGAACAAATCGCAGCTGCGATCGCAGTTCGTTTTACGATTAGACCGGGTAAAACTCGCAAAATTCCGTTTATATTAGCTTGGGATTTGCCGATTACCGAATTTGCGGCAGGAATTGAATATTACCGACGCTATACAGATTTCTTCGGTCGCAACGGGAAGAATGCTTGGTCGATGGTTCGTACAGCATTAAAACATTACGAAACTTGGCGAGAAAGAATAGAAGCTTGGCAACAACCAATTCTCGATCGCGAGGATTTACCTTCTTGGTTTAAGATGGCTTTATTCAACGAACTTTACGACTTAACAAGCGGTGGTACGCTGTGGACAGCAGCTTCCGAGGACGATCCGATCGGTCAATTTGGAGTGCTGGAGTGCATAGATTATCGTTGGTATGAAAGTTTGGATGTGCGACTTTACGGTTCTTTTCCCGTCATAATGCTTTGGCCGAAATTAGATAAAGCGGTGTTAGAAGCATATGCGCGAGCAATTTCTACCAGCGATGATACTCCTAGAATTATCGGTTATAACAACGCATCGGCTATTCGCAAAGCTGTCGATGCAACGCCGCACGATTTGGGTGCGCCGAACGAACATCCTTGGGAGAAAACTAACTATACCAGCTATCAAGATTGCAATTTGTGGAAGGATTTATCTTGCGATTTTGTGTTGCAGGTTTATCGCTATTTTGTGTTTACGGGTAAGACTGATGTCGAATTTTTGCAGGATTGTTGGTCAAGTATAGTGCAGACACTTGCTTATCTGAAAGAGTTCGATCGCGATGGCGATGGTATCCCGGAAAATTCTGGTGCGCCGGATCAGACGTTTGATGATTGGCGTCTGCGGGGAGTTAGTGCTTATTGTGGGGGGTTGTGGTTGGCGGCGTTGGAGGGTGCGATCGCAATCGGCCAAATTTTAAGGGAACGGGGATTGGGGATGACAATGACAGGCGGGACGCCTGTTCCACAAGAAAAGATTCAAGAAGAGATTCAAGAAGCGATCGATACTTATAAAGGTTGGTTGGCGAAAGCGCGATCGATCTATCAGGAAAAACTTTGGAACGGTCAATATTATAAACTCGATAGTGAAAGCGGTTCCGATGTGGTGATGGCAGATCAATTGTGCGGTCAATTTTACGCACGTTTGCTGGGATTGCCAGATATTGTACCGAATGAATGCGTTCTTTTAGCTCTCAAAACCGTTTACAATTCCTGCTTTTTGAAGTTCCAGGACGGTAAATTAGGCGCTGCTAACGGTCTCAAACTTGATGGTTCTCCGGAAAAACCCGATGCTACTCATCCTTTGGAAATTTGGACGGGAATTAATTTTGGTTTGGCGGCTTTTCTTGTGCAAATGGGAATGAAAGATGAAGCGTTTCAACTTACAGAAGCTGTGGTAAGGCAAGTATACGAAAATGGTTTGCAATTTCGGACACCGGAAGCGATTACCGCTGCGGGTACTTTTCGCGCCAGTTATTACTTGCGAGCGATGGCAATTTGGGGAATCTATCATGTTTTGACAACAGGGAGCTAGGGATTAGCTAATCTATTCGTAGGTTGGGTTGAACGGTAGTGAAACCCAACTTACAACTTTATTAAAATAATAATTAACCAAAAAAATGGTATGGCGTTCGATTTGCAGCTTTGTTGGTCTACGAGGTTCATTTCCCATTTAGTTATATATCATATTTGCTGCCACTATTATAGTATAATAGGTTTGAGTTTAAAATTACTTGAGGTAGCCTGTGGACTTAGATTATTTAACCGAAATATACAGTTCTTTTGAACCATTTCAATCTCCGAAAAAAGAGGTTTATGTTGATTGCAAAGATGTGCGAGGCGGTTGGGAAGTGATCCGAGAATTGGGTCGTAAAATTACTCGATCCAAACAAGCAACCTGCCAACTTTACTCTGGACATAGAGGTGTTGGAAAATCTACAGAACTTTTACGATTAAAAGAATATTTAGAAGAAAAGAAGTATTTTGTGGTTTATTTTGCGGCAGATGATGAGGATATCGAACCTCAAGATGCTGAATATGCAGATATTTTATTTGCTTGTACGCGACATTTAGTAGAAACGGTTCATTTACAGGAACATAATCCTTTGGTGAACTGGCTAAAAGAACGCTGGGAATCTCTCAAAGATCTGGCGCTTACTGACATTTCATTAGATGGCTTGAATTTAGAGGGACAGATATCTCAGTTTGCCAAAATCACGGCTAGTTTGCGGGCGACTCCAGACAAGCGACGAGAATTACGCCAGAAGATTAATGCTAATACTCCATCTCTGCTGGAAGCATTAAATAGCTTTATCAAGGAAGCGCAAAAATCGTTGCCTGCCAATTATCGCAGCATCGTGTTAGTTGCTGACAATCTCGATCGAATTGTGGAGACTAAAGAAGAGGGAAAGCCTAGTAATTATGATGAGATTTATTTGAATCGGAGTGAAATTCTGCGCGGATTAGCTTGTCATGTTATTTATACTGTACCTATTGCGATGGTGTATTCAGGTAGAGCAACACAGCTTGAAGATAATTATGATAAACCTGATGTACTACCAATGGTGATGGTACGCAATCCAGATGGTAGCGAAAATCAAGCCGGATTAGGTAAAATGCGAGAGATTATCTGCCGTCGGGTTGAGGCGATCGATCCCAATTTAGCTAAAACTTTAGAAGGGCCGATCGCAGGACTAGATACTCCTGCCGTGTTTGATAGTCCCGATACATTGAAACTGCTTTGTTTGATGAGTGGCGGTCATGTGCGAAACTTGATGCAATTGATTCAAAAAGCGATCGAATCGATAGATGAGTTACCCATTACTGAGGAAGCGGCTATATGGGCAATTGAAGAGGCGCGGGAAACTTATCAAAGAACTATTCGAGAAAATGAGTGGGAGATTTTGGCAAGTGTTTCTAATTTGAAGCAAGCAAATAATAACGAGGAACACCTACAGTTGCTATTAAATCGGTGTTTGCTTGAATATCGGTATTATGAGAATCGAAAGTTACGAATTTGGCATGATGTTCATCCCCTCATTAAAGAAATTACAAAATTTAAGAATGCACTTGTAAAGGTTCAAGTCTTATGAATATTACCAAATCAGACAAAGTTTATCAGGCACTTCTGCGTTCCTTGAAGCGCAGAAAAGGCTTTGGGATTGTATTTGTCCAATGTTCGACAGCAGAAACAGCTAGGATAATTCAGCGCATACAGCAAGATTTACCCGAAAAAAAGTTTCGAGTTTTATCGCTACCACCACCGAACTATAAGCGAGATATATTCGGCAAGAAAACGCCACCCGTTGAAAATCTCTACGATATTGTGGTCAATCTTCCAGACCGAGAAAATATAAATATTCTCCTAATTCAAGGTTTAGAAAAGTCCCTAGAACCTTATATTAAACCTGGATATGGAGGAGATGGTAATTACTATAATCTCGATACAGTTCCTCCCATTCTGAGTCACTTAAATCAACGACGCGAAAAATTTAGAGATGATTTCAGTAACATTTGTTTTGTTTTTATTTTACCACTTTTTGCGATTACATACTTGATTCGTCGCGCCCCTGATTTTTTTGATTGGAGTACGGGGGTGTTTGCGATCGAATCCGAAGTTTTGGGAATGGAAAATTTAAATAGTGATTATGATTCGTTGGAACAAATTAAAAGATCGATCGCATACTTTCAGCAGTCTTTAGCTATTTGTCGAGAAATTGGCGATCGCCAAGGAGAAGCGAATTGTCTGAATAATATCGGCAATTCTTATCAATCTTTAGGACAGTTTGAAAAAGCGATCGCATTTCACGAACAGTCTTTAGCTATTTACCGTGAAATCAAAGATCGCCAAGGGGAAGCCAATTCTTTGGAAAGTTTAGGCAATGCTTACTACTCTCTAGGACAATACGAACAAGCGATTTGGCAAATATTACAGAAACAAGCAAAATCTCATCCCAATTGGCTACAGTTTTTAACAGAAGATGAAGCGAACCAAATAGGGCTAAATAGAGGCGCATATTTGGAACTTCCACCTCCATCAGAAATGCCGCCAACTATTCCCGTAAATAAGAAACTTTGGATGGCGATCGATCTAGAATACCCTAACTATCAATTGTTGTTGTTTAATCGCAGTAAACAGGGTACAGTTTTGTACTGTCCATCCTTCGGTTATGCGATCGATGCTATCATGGATAAACCGCCATTTTTGCTACCTCAAAAATATTCTTGGGCTGGTAAAACCGGGCAAAAGTTTATTTTTAAAGAAACGGGAAAGGAAGAATTTTTAGCAATTGTTTTGCAGAAACCTTTGCATTTACCTTGGTTGACTCCCAAACGAGAAGAAGCTTTACCAGAATGGAATGCTGAACGAATTAAGGAGTTATTTGAAGAATTAGAAAAGCAAGGTAATTGGCAGGTTTTTTATCAAACTTTTGAGGTAGTGGAATGAGAAAATGAAGCCCAGAAACCCGGTTTCTCAAAGAAACCGGGTTTCTAATTTCCTGCTTCATTATCTCCGAAAGTCACATCTTCATATAAAGCATCAATGCTAATGTGAAAATCAATGCTTGCTAAATGAATTTCGCTGCCTTGATTGTATGTTTGCAATACCCAAAAACCCTCGGCATTGCGACGGAAACATTCTACACGCTGGCGCTTTTGGCTAATTAAAACGTATTCTTGGAGGGTTTCTAATTGCTGATAGTCGGCAAACTTGTCACCTCGATCGAATGCTTCTGTTTTTTGGGATAAAACTTCGACAATTAAACAAGGATATTTTTTATGGTTTGGAAATGCTCGATCGCGTTCATCACAAGTTACCATCACATCAGGATAGTAAAAGATATTCGCTGTTTCAATAAATGCTTTCATATCCACCATATAGACACGGCAACCAGTACCTCGCACATGATTTCTTAACAATGAACCAAGATTGAGAGAAATGGTAACATGGGCATCATTTGCACCTGCCATTGCGTAGATTTTTCCATCAATATATTCGTGCTTGATGGGGCTGATTTCTTCTCCTGCTAGATAATCTTGAGGAGAAATGTAATCTTGGCTTCGATCGGCAATCATTGTTTTGGAAATAGAGTTACCATAAGATTATATCATTTAGGACTATAAACCGGGTTTCTGTATAGATATTTAACCCAAGTTGCTAGTTATAAGATTATTCTTACTCTTTGTACGTAGTTGGGCTTTAGCCCTCTTATGAAACCAGGCATTATGAGGGCTAAAGCCCAACAACATACCTTTGCGATCGCACACAACGACATCTCATTCAATTATTCCATATTTTCAGAATCTTCGCTCTCAGCAGGTAAAAAATCAGCATTCAGAACTTCTTCCACAGTAAAGGGAGATTCTGAGGGAAATACCTTAATCGATAAACCTGTTTCAGCGGCGGCTAATTCCCTAGCATCTTGATAAGATTCATTAAAAATCTCTTCAAAAAATCGATATAAACTCGGACTGGTTTTGAAAGTATCTCGGAGGCGAATACGATGTTCTATAATGGTGTAGTTCCAACTATTTGTTTGGTTTTCTGGTTGATATTTATACTTGAGTAAGTGCATGAGAAGTACCCTTAGATTACTTTTTAAACCATTTTTATCGCTTCTCCCCATACTTTCCAGTTCCTCTAGTAAGTTTTCTAGATCTACTTCGGCAAATTTTCCCTCTTTTAATAAGTTGATATTTGTCTGTAGCCAGAGATAAAAATCCTGTTCGTAAAGGGATGTTATGGCAGTTGTTGTTGATTGGATAGTGGTCATTTTGTTTGACTCCCTTTCTCTTCTCTATATAAGTTTAACAGATTCGATAATTTATCGCTATCTAGGGTTAAAAAACCGGGTTTCTGTTATAATTGTTTTCAGCCCAAACCCGCCTCAGACTCTTGCCTTGCTCTGCTTTGGAAAAAGTCATACTCTGGTTTCATAATTGCCTCTTTTGATTTGACTATGTTCTTAATTATAGATTGTTAATTGATAAGGAAGTAAAACAACAATGGACGAACAACGCATCGCCGCCTATTTGGAATTCATCCAAAATCTACTCGAATGTGCCAGTGAGAAAGAACCGCAAAGCTTAAAGATACCTTCGGAGTTAGTCGATACCGGACTTTTACAAATGATAATCATAGTTGCTAAACAATTCTATGATAATGACAACCAGAATGGGGCTAAATTTTTAACTAATCTTGCCTTGCAGTTGGGGGAAATTCTCGCAAGTGCCCAGCAACCAATAGTAATCAGAGAAGAGACAGCAGATATTTTATTTAGGTGGGGAAATGAGCAATTTTACATTAACCATACTGTTTTAGCTTTTCATTGCTGGCAACAGTGCCTTATCATTTATCAAGCTATCGATAATCCTCCAGGAAAAGCTATTGCACTGGGGAATTTAGGTAATGCTTCCTTCTCTCTGGCAAAATACGAACAAGCGATCTCCTACTGGAAACAGACCTTAGACATTTTGCAGGAAATCAAAGACAGCCGAAGGCAAGTGAATGCACTAGGAAATTTAGGCAAAGCTTACTTCGCTCTAGCAGAGTACGAACAAGCGATCAACTTTTACGAACTGTCTTTAGGCATTTGTCGGGAAATTAAAGACCGAGCAGAGGAAGCATCTTTGTTGCTAAGTTTGGGAATAGCTTACCACTCTCTGGGAAAGTACGAACGAGCGTTGGATTGCCACAAAAATTCTTTAGCCATTTATCGGGAAATTAAACACCGACAAGGGGAAGCAGCTTCGGGGGAAGGATTAGGTATAACTTACAACTCTCTAGGAAAGTACAAACAAGCGATCTCTTACCACAAGCAGTCTTTAGCCATTTATCGGGAAATCAAAGAACCCCAAGGGGAAGCATCTTCATTGACAAATTTAGGTATCGCTTACAACTCTCTGGGAGAGTACGAACAAGCAAGCGACTTTCACCAACAGTCTTTAAACATTTGCCGGAAAATCAAATATCAGGAAGGGGAAGCAAGTTCTCTTATAGGTTTAGGCAATGCTTATGACTCTCTGGGAGAATACCAACGAGCGATCTCTTACCACGAAGAGTCTTTAGTCATTAAAAAGAACATCAAAGATCGGCGAGGTGAAGCGACGGCACTGGGAAATTTAGGCAACACTTACTTATTTTTTGGAGAATACGAAAGAGCAATCTCGTACCACGAACAGTCTTTATCCATTAAACAGAAAATCAAAGACCGACAAGGGGAAGCGAATTCTCTGATAAGTTTAGGCAATGCTTACTTATCTTTGGGACAGTATGAACAAGCGATCACCTTTTACAACGATTCTTTAGCTATTTGTCAGCAAATCGAAGACCGACAAGGGGAAGCGACTTGTGTGGCAAATTTAGGCAGTGCTTACTGCTCTCTGGGAGAATATGAACAAGCGATAGACTATCACCAACAGTCTTTAGCCATTTGTCGAGAAATCGAATATCGGCAAGGAGAAGCAGCTTCTCTAGGAAATATAGGCAACGCTTACTTACCTCTTGGAAAGTATGAACAAGCAATTGCTTACCACGAACAGTCTTTAGCCATTTGTCGAGAAATCAAACATAGGCCAGGGGAAGCGGCTTTTCTCAATAACATAGCCATCGCTTATCGTGAATTGCAGCAAACAGAAGTAGCGACGAAGAACTATCGAGACTGCCTCAAAATTGCCAATCCCAAAACCATGCCAGCCGAATGCTTCAAAGCTGGCGAAAACCTCGGCTACGTCGGCTTCACCCAAAACAACTGGCACCTCGCCTTAGAAGGATACGAACCCGCGATGCAAGCAGTCGAACAACTTCGCAAAGGTTCAACCACCGACAAACGCCGCCAAGAAATCATTAAAGAAGCCATCTCCGTTTACGCCAACGCCGTCCAATGCTACATCAACCTCAAACAATACGATAAAGCCGTCGAAACCGCAGACCGTTCCCGTTCCCGCCACCTCGCCGACTTATTCGCCAGCAAAGACCTCTACCCCCAAGGCGAAATTCCCCCGGAAGTCGAAGAATACTATCGCCTGCAACAACAAAGCAACCGTTTGCGTTCTTCTGACAATGACCCAATGAAATCACTCGCCACCACTCGCCAGCCAACCCCCAACGGCGACGCTATCATCGAAAAGATTAAAGAATTAGAAGCAGAAAAACAGCAAGCTTGGCTGAAAATTCGCAGTAAAGATCGAGTTTTGGCGGGTCAATTGCAACCAGACCCCCTCAGTTTCGACCAGATGCAAGCCTTAATTCCCGATGCCGAAACCGCCATTCTCAATTTTTACACCACTCGCGAACATACGCACATTTTCATATTGCGAAAAAATCAATCTACCAAACTCTACACCTGCGAAGGTCAAGGAATTGAAAGTTTGCAAAATTGGATATTTGACAACTGGTTAATACCTTATAAAGAAAACCCAACCCCCTGGCAAAAGCAAATGGGTGAATTTCTCTCCCAACTCGCCAACCGCCTGCAAATTAATCGACTAATTGAGCAACATTTCAACGGCATCAAAGAACTAATTATCATCCCTCATTTGTACCTGCATCAAATTCCCTTTGCTGCCTTACCTTTAAATAATATTCCCATTCCCCACAGCGATACAACTTCCGTCCAAACACGCGGCGCAAGCCTTGATATGAGCGAACCCATTGACACGCCTGACACCCCATCCCAACAACCCGAATACCTCAGCGATAAATACCGCATTCGCATCGTTCCCAGTTGCCAAATACTCAACTTTTGCGACCAGCGAGTCAACCTCAAACCTGCCATAATGGGAATAGTGGAAAATACTAGAGGCGACCTCGTTTTCACTGGCTACGAGTGCGAAACTCTGGCAAAAATGCACAAAGTTTCCGAAAATAATCGCCTCCGATATCAGAAAGCAACTATCAGTGAATATCAAAATTTACTCGATCGCGTGCAAGTCCTCCATTCCAGTCATCACGCTGAGTCAGATCTCAATAATTCCCTGGAATCCAAACTTAAATTATACAACGATGATATCAACCTCGGTCGCCTTTTCACTTGGAGATTTTCGCACCTAGCCGAAGTCTTCCTCTCCTGCTGCGAAACAAATTTAACCCTCACCCAAATTACCGACGATCCGCTGAGTATTGCTAGCGGTTTCCTCTGTGCTGGTGCGAGAAATGTGGTCAGTACCTTGTGGTCTGTGGACGATTTAGCAACTGCTTTGTTTTGCATTTTATACTATCAGGAAAAGCAGGACAAGGGCCGATCGGAAGCAATCCGCCAAGCACAATTCAAGCTGCGTAACTTGACAGGCGATGAATTATATGCTAATCATAAACGGCAATTAGAGGAGTATTTTGAACAGAAACTATCGGCAGAAAATAAAGCAGAAATTATCAAAAATGTGCGAGTGCGATTAGATCTCCTTTGTCGGGAAACATTACCCTTTATCAGTCCCTATTATTGGTCGGGTTTTGTATCGCAAGGTTTAGCCTAATTTCTAGGTACGTTGTTGCGATGAGAGCGCTCTTTCTGGGTTGGGTTTCGTACCTCAACCCAACCTACAAATTAGTTCGATCGCACTTACTCCGTAACCCTTTTCCCTCTTCCCTCTTCCCTAGTCCCTAGCCCCGACGCCCTAGTCCCTAGCTATAGTTGCGCTTCAGCGCCAGATTTAGCGCTAAAGCGCAACTACGTACCCCAGAGTGCTGTTTATTGCTGGGAAGTGGCGGTAGTTCTCGGCGCTGGAATGGTGATGTCGATCGGCGTTACTTTTGCGGCTAAGCTGGTTAAAGGAGGCTGAATCGCAGCAGCATTACCTACAACCAAAGTGGTGATATTCTCCGGTTGCAGATAAGTTCGCGCCACGCGCTGAACATCGGCTACGGTTGTTGCTTCGACTTGGCGTCGATAACGGAATAAGAAATCATCTGGATATCCGTAATATTCGTATCGCATCAACCGCGATAAAGTTTGGCTGGGGTCTTCAAAGTTAAATACAAAAGAATTCAGCACTGACTCTTTCGCAAAAGCCAATTCTTCTGGGGCGATCGGTTTGTCTTGAATGCGCTTAATTTCGGCAAAGATTGCTTGCACAAACGGTACTGTAGTTTCCGATCGCGTTTGTCCGCCGGCAACGAAAATACCGGGATAGTCATAGCGGGGACTCCACGCACCGTAGACGCTGTACGCTAGACCTTGGCGCGATCGCACTTCGTTAAACAATCTTCCCCCAAAACCACTCAGCACCCCATTCAAAACATCCAGCGCCGCATAGTCGGGACTGTTTAACAGACCGCCCAAATGTCCCATTTGAATATAACTTTGCGTTAGCTGCGGTTGGTTTACAAAAAATATACCTCCCTTATTCGCCTGCGAAACATTCGGCAACGCTGGCATTTTTAGTTGCGGGTTTGGTTTCCAGTTGCCAAACTTTTCCTGAATCATCTGGCGCATTTTTTGGCTGTCAAAATCTCCCACAATTCCCAACATCATATTATTGGGATAGAAATATTGCTGATAAAAATTCAGCAAATCTTCCCTAGAAATATTGTCTAAGGTGGCATACTCTACCGTGCGGGCATAGGGACTGCTTTCGCCGTAGATTAATTTCTGGAATTCTCGCCCTGCAATGCCGCCAGGGTTGTCGTTGCGACGGGCGATGTCGCCTCGTCCTTGGGTTTTGGCCAAATCGATTTTTTCTTGGGCGAAAACTGGTTCTTGAATTACTTCGGCAAAGAGGTCAAATACTTCTTCTAAATCTTCACTGAGGCTGCTAAAACCTGCACTTGCTGAAGCAATTCCCACGCTAGTTTCCACCGAAGCTGCTTTTTGTTCCAGCAAAGTATTCAATTCTTCGCCGGAGTGTTTTTTTGTACCCCCAGTTCGCATCACTTCTCCCACTAAGCTAGCCAAACCGACTTGATCCGCCGGTTCCCAACGTTCGCCTGTGCGAAATAAGGCTGTACCGCCGACGAGGGGAAGTTCCCGGTCTTCCATCAAATATACGATGATGCCGTTATCCAGCTTGTAGCGGGTGTAAGCTGGCACTTTTATTTCCGGTAACGGCGGAAAGGTTAATTCTGTATAATGTCGTGCGGTTTGCGCTGAGGCTGGTAACTTGACCAACAATAGTAGCAGTACGGTTAGCAGCATTAGCCTCATCGCTTTGAGAATACTGCGCTTCATGCCAATTTTAGATTTGCGATTGAAAAACACTTTTGACCCTCTGACCCGATCCTTTATTTTTCTATCTTCGGAATTTGACACCCATGGGTGTCAAATTTTCCCGGACTCCAATTTTTTTGGTTTTCTGCATCAGTGGCGGTTGCATATCGATCGTCACTCTTTCGGCAGAAGACGCCCAATGGTACGATTTTGGGGTTGGAATGTTGCTTGCGCGACTCGCTGGATATCTGCGGGGGTGACAGCTGCGATCGCATCGAGTTGCTTGAACAAGTTTTTCCAGCTACCGGTTTTAACTTCGTATTCCACTAATGCAGAAGCCATGCCATCATTGGAATTGAGGGTTCCCAACAAACCCGCACGCGCTTGCGTTTTCACCCGATCCAATTCCTCTGCGGATACTGGTTCGGTTTTGAGTCGATCTATTTGCGATCGCAACCCTTTCGCCACTTCGTCAACTGTATGACCGGGAGCTGTCAGCGCGTAAAACAGCATCATTGTAGGATACTTATCCCCTGGAAAACCGCTGAAACCTTGTGCGGTGAGTGCGATTTGCTGCTTTTCTACCAGAGATTTGTACAGGCGGGAAGTCCTACCGTCGCTGAGAATGCTACCGATAATGTCGTAAATCGCGTTATCGGGATGATTCATTGCTGGCCTGTGGTATCCTTCTAAATACCAAGGTTGCGAAGGCAATTGCAAGGTTATTTCTCTGGTTTCGGTTTGTTTTGGTTCCGCAGCTAAAGTTTCCGGTGTTGTCGGTTTGGCTTTGTAGCGACCGAAGTAAGTTTCGGCTAATTTTTTGACTTGTGCGGGGTTGACATCGCCGACAATTGCGATCGTCAATTTGCTGGGGACGTAGTGTGTGTCGAAAAACTCCTGCACGTCTTCTCGCGTCAGATTGCGGATATCTCCGTCATACCCGATGACCGGACGCCGATAGGGATGTACTTTGTAAGCTGTGTCGATAAATGCTTCCAGCATTTTACCGATGGGCGAGTTATCGACGCGCAGGCGTCGTTCTTCTAAGATGACATCTTTCTCTTTATAAAATTCTCGCATCACTGGATCGAGAAACCGTTCCGATTCTAGGGACATCCACAGTTCTAGCTTGTTGGAGGGGAAGCTGTAGAAGTAGCGGGTGGCGTCTGTGGAAGTTGTGGCGTTGAGTCCCTCGCCTCCCGCTTGCTCAACAATGCGACCGAATTCGTTTTGCTTGACTAATTCGGCTGCTTGCGCTTCCACTTTTTTGAATTGGTCTTGTAATTGTGCAACTTCTGCTTCTTTTCCTGTGGCTTTAGCAGCTTGAATTTGTTGCGATAATTTATCGAGATCGTCCAGTAGTGGCTTTTCTGCTGCGTAGTTTTTTGTGCCTATGCGCGTGGTTCCTTTGAAAGCCAAATGTTCCAGAAAGTGCGCTACACCTGTTTTTCCATCTGGCTCGTTTGCACCGCCGACATCAGCATAGGTGAGAAAAGAAACTACTGGTGCTTGATGTCTTTCCAAAACGATGAATTTCATGCCGTTATCGAGCCGAAACTCTGTCACTCGCTGCATGACTCGATCTAAATACGGCTGAATTGATGCAGCTGCTACTATGTTATGGGTACGCGCTAAAGCTGCTTGTGGCCAGAGTCCCAACCACAGCATCCCGACACATAAAAATGTGGCGATCGCTTGACGCCACCAGCTTTTTTTTATTTGCATTGTCAACTGAAGTAACCACCCAGGCAATATCATAGATCTATTAAATTTTTTCCTTTACAACAGATGAATTTGGACGCTGACGCTTTTTTTTCATTTTGCACGGACACGCAGATCGAATCCGGCATTGAAATTAAGGTACGTCGATCATTATAGCTGATTTTAATTACTTAACGCACCAAGAGATTTTTTTAATCTATAATTATTGATTTTCATCTTTATAGCAGATCTAAATGTATTCTATAATCTCGCGCTCGCTCCTAAGATTTACATTTTAAAACTTTTCATTGTTCATTGTTGATGTTTGATAGCAATTACTCTTAATTATGAACTATAGACTATGAACTTATGACAATCCTTATTGTTGAGTGGTGCGTTTAAAATTTTACATTGCCTATAATTAAATAATTAATCTACCAGTTATACCAGAAGAATTACCAAAATACACTGGAGAAATGTAAATTTTTGTATAAACATTTAAGCGGGGAGAAAATGCTTATTTAAAGCTGATATATTCCTAAGTAAGATGAGAAACTAGGGCTAGTAAAGAGATGTATAGAAATTTTACAGTTAAGCAGATTTGTTAAGTTACCGGGCTCAGATACGGGCGAAAGAAGCAAAAGGGGGATAAGATGAAAAAATTATAGCTTCTCTAAGTGGCGACACCTGCGGTTGGTGCTGCGTTAGTCTCCAGATGAAATGGAGAAAGATGATCTGATTGAGTAAAAGTTAAGGCGCGATCGCAGCTGGGAGACCAGGAAATAAAGCCAATAGAATGACTTCGGGTTGTATACAGGAAACAAGAAGAATTATATGGGAATTTTGCAGCGAACCACTCAGTCAGAAGAAGCGACGCGCACTCGCATCGTCAAAGCAGCGCAAAAGTTGTTTGCCCGTCAAGGTTATGATGGTACGACGACTCGCGATCTGGCGGCGGCAGCGGGAGTAGCAGAAGGAACTTTGTTTCGACATTTTGCCAACAAAAAGGCGATTTTGGTGGAAGTGGCGACAGAGGGATGGGTAGAAATACTAACCGATTTGCTGACAGAACTGAGCGAAATGGGCAGTTACGAAGCTGTGGCGCAGGTAATGCGACGGCGGATGATGAATTTTCACTCGAATGCCGATATGATGCGGGTTTGCTTTATGGAAGCCCAATTTCACCCAGATTTGCGCGATCGCGTGCAGTCGGAAGTAATTGCCAAAATGACGGATGTAGCCGAAGCATTCTTTGAAACGGCGATGGATAGAGGTATTTATCGCCGGATGAACCCAAAAATTGTCGCGCAGGTGTTTGTGGGAATGTTTGCGATCGCAGGTTTTAGCCACGATACCATTATGGAGCCAGGAGCTTCACCCCAAGCCATCAAAGAAATGGCAGAGGGAATTGCCGACATTTTTCTCAACGGCGTACTGGCTAAAAGTTAGCGCCTTTTGGCTAAATCGAGATCGATCGGCGATGGGAAATAGCAAACAATCCAAAATCCAAAATCTAAAATCTAAAATCCAAAATCGATCGCGCTTGTTGAATCCACAAAGAAATTTGCTCTACAGAAGGACAGAGGTCGCGGCGCTGCATCGTGGCTACCTGAAATCGCAAAATTTGTTGGTGCAATCTGTGGGGGGAATCTGAGCCAGTTGGGGTACAGAACAAACACCAACGTGCAATAATAGTCCGCAATAATGGCAGCCCACCCTGGGGACGCGAACCAGATCCGCCAAAGCCACCCATTGATTAACCTACTGAACGTGGATCTGTAACTGATTCGCCAGTGCCTGCCTACTAGCGGGAGAATTGGCCCAAAGCATTAGCTGCCCAGTCGTGGCAATGCCGCATTCCAGCAGTTGAGACTGGTTCTTGCGGCTTAACCCAGGCAGTTGAGCGATCGGCCAATCCCCAAGCAGCATAGCGCTTTCACAATTGTTGGGTTTAAAAGACATCTTTAATCAGTCTGCCGAATTTAGAGTCTTTTGATATTCTGACAAGAGTGAGATGCTCCCGGATTGTACCTTTCTATGATGCAAGTCACGACCGAGATGCCTATTGCCTTGGACATAGCTTCGCTAACGGCGTCGCTAAAAAATTCTCATTCTGACACGCTTGGTGAAGCCAAAACCCTGGCAGACACACTCCGCAAGCGGCGGAAGCGACTTTTCGAGCTGATTGATTTCCCTGTGGTTCTCTGGTCAGGATGCGCCCCATCTCGCAATTATCCGGCAAATAAATTGCCATTCCGCGCCAGCAGTCACTTTCTCTATTTTGCGGGACTACCCCTGGAAAATGCGGCAATTCGCATGGAGGCAGGCAGACTGGAACTGTTTGTGGATGACCCCAATCCGGACGATTTCCTGTGGCACGGAAAACAGCCTACGCGAGAGGAGATTGCTGAGTTGATCGGGGCTAACACAGCTCACCCGATGGGAGAACTGAGGTGGCGATCGCAAGGTTGTGCGACAATTCCAGTGCAGGATGTGATGCTCAACCACCAACAGTCTGGTACACTCAATCGCTGGTTGTACTCGGCATCTTCCCTGAGTTGGATTGACTGGGATTTAGCATACGCGATCGTCAAATTGCGCCTTCAGCACGATGCCGGTGCTTTGACAGAATTGCAAAAAGCGGCTGCTACTACGGTTGACGCTCATAAATCCGGGATGGCTGGAACGCGACATTGCAAAACGGAAGCAGAAGTGCGATCGGCAATGGAAAGCGTCATCACAGCTCGGAACATGACTTGTGCTTACAACAGTATTGTCACGGTTCGCGGGGAAGTTCTCCACAACGATCGCTATCACAATCCCCTGCAACCGGGAGATTTGCTACTGGCGGATGTAGGTGCGGAAACGGCGATGGGTTGGGCATCTGATGTGACCCGCACTTGGCCGGTTTCTGGCAGGTTTTCCCCCACTCAACGCGCTATTTACGAAGTGGTACTGGCAGCTCGCGATGCTTGCATTTCTAAGATACGTCCCGATGTGGAGTATAAGGATATTCATATGCTAGCCGCAACTACTCTCACCCAAGGGCTGCTGGATCTGGGCATCATGAAGGGGGATGTGGAAGAATTGGTGGAAATGGACGCTCACACGGCGTTTTTCCCTCACGGCGTCGGTCATCTCATCGGTTTGGATGTCCACGATATGGAGGATTTGGGAGATTTGGCTGGGTACGAGCTGGGACGAATTCGCAGCGATCGTCCCGGTTTGAAGTTCCTGCGTCTGGATCGACCTCTACAAGCTGGTATGCTGGTGTCGATCGAACCCGGTTTTTATCAAGTACCGTCGCTTTTGAATTACCCAGACAAACGCGAACAATATCAAGAAGTTGTCGATTGGGATCGTCTGGCTGAGTTTTCTGATGTGCGAGGAATTCGCATTGAAGATGATGTGTTAGTCACCGAGTCGGGTAGCGAGATAATCACAGCCGATTTGCCGTCTCACCCAGATGCGATCGAGCATTTTATGGGTGGGTAATCGGTAATTGGTAATGGGTAATGGGTAACGGTAAAAAATTTTTACCATTCCCAATTACCTGTTATCTTTTATTTAGCTCATCCACTAACCGACGCTTTTAGACGATCGCGAGCTTAATGCCCAATTTAGATTTCTTGTTTACTGTTGAGGTTTTTTTCTAGTAATCTTTTAGCTATGCTCTGTCTGTAGGCTTCTATCGGTTCTACCAGTAGTTTAATTAACAAAATAGCAAGCCCAGTTGTTCAAAACAAAGTCGCGATTCCTAAAAAGTTATTCAAAATCCAATCCTGTTGCCCTTGGAGTACTTTTTTTAAGAAAGTACTTAATTGCAAAAACATTACAATATCTTGGCCAAATATAAAAACGTTAGTAAATAATAAATAAATTTTTGAAAATATGTTTAGGGATTGCCAATTAGCCATCCAACTTTGTAAGAAAAGACCTCCTCCAAGTAAGTAAGAATGCAGTAAAGAAAAAATTATCACCAAAAGTATCACGGCCTAATAAGCAGGAAATAATCTTACCAACCTACTTTTCATAAATGCTTTATAAGAACCCTTGCCGACATATTTTTTAGTTAAAATTAAAGCCATATAAAAACCAGAGATTATAAAAAATGATTGTGCGGCTATCTGACCGCCGACAAGCTTGATACCGGCGATAGGCTGGGAGTGAAAAATCAGAACGCTAACTGCTAAAATAAATCTCAAAAATCCCATGATTACCTCCGAGCGAACTTAATAAAGAAATGAATTTGCACGCTGCCAATATAGCTACAATACAATATAATAGTCAAGCTGCGTTGTCACTTAGATAATTTAAACTTAATGATGCGGGGCACAAACAAATATAAAATTCGATGGATATAAGAATCGCAGCAATTGTCAGGTGTTGCAACTTGGTATTATTAAGCAGAAACTTGAGTAACTGCGGTAAAATTATAAATTAAGTCAGGTTAAATCAGACATTATCACACATAAGCGAGCAAACAACGATGAATAAACTACTCTTTTCCGGCGTGCTTATAAGTACAATTTTTTCAGTGCAATTGTCATCTTTTGCACAATCATTGCCCAGACTGCGGCGAAACATGAATTACGCGCAAGCTAGGACGATGTTAATTCAGCGAGGATGGCGACCTGTTGTTAATCCCGAACAAGTTAACAATCCAAATCGCAGCGGTGTCATTGATTATTTAATCAAAAAAGGCTACACAGAAGTTCTCGATTGTTCTGGAACGGGATTAGGTCTTTGTCTGTTTCAATTTAGGAATGCTAGAGGGCAAAATCTGTTTGTATCGACGGCAAATAACGAGCCTCGACAACAAAGCACGATCTATGATTGGAGGATAGAATAAACAATTTTATGCAATTTTAACTATCACCCGTCGCTCGACTATCCAAAATTTCTCTAATTCTCTGCCGAAATAACCGCACTACACTTCTTTGTCCAATAGACCTACTTTGTTCGATCAAACTTGGAATTTCACTTATTGGTAAAAAGGGAAAGGCTAAACTTTGTTCGCACTGTTCGTATCCTCCCTCAATTCGTCGATAAACTAAAAGTGTTTTCTTTGTATATCGCCACAATTCGGTTACGCCTAAAGCTGAATAAATAGCTTGTTTATTAACAGAAGAACTGGTATAATCTGATTCTATCGCTAAATCCGGTGGTGGATCGCCAGGAAGAATAATTTCTTCTCTTCCTCTCACTTCTGCTTCGTTTTGAATGTAAAAACAGGAGTCAGGTTCGATCGCGTTTGTTAAATCTTCTCGTTCCAGTGTTAGCGACCCGGCTTTCAGTACTTCGATACCGAGTTCGTCTGCAATTGCTTCGATAAAGCTTTCTAGTAAACCCTTGGGAAGTTCGTGTTCTAATAACGGCATTCTAATTTCCAATACTCCTCGATCGTAAGCAATTCTCCAAGCGCGATCGTCTCCTACTTCTGACATCAATTTTTTGTATGTTTCCCAACTAACGCCTTTCATCACCACTCTGCTTTCTCTGGCGCTTGCAGGAACGGTTTGTTCGACTAAATTTTTGTTTGTCGTTACCATATTAACTGCTCTCGATCGAGCTTTATATTGCTGCCGTAAATTAGCTGTTTACTATTCTAACGCAACTTGCAAATTAGATTAACTATGGTGCGTCAGAACTTCCTCCAGAGGCAAATCGAGAACTTGGGCAATTTGCTCTGCTGTTAAGCCAATTTTTATCAATCGCGGTATTGTTTCCAGTTTAGCTTGTTTTCTGCCTGTTTCGAGCTTGTTAGACTTGCCGTTAACAGATGTAGCTTCTTTTCCAAGAAATTCCAAATTTCCTAACTCTGATTTTTCATTTACTTCTGAAGGATTGGAACAGTTATTAATACTACCACCAATAACATAATGACCGATAATTTGACTTTTATACTTAGATTTATCAATTCCCAATCTTTCGACACAAGCCCGGAAATTTGACTTATTCAAATCTTCTCCCAAAGCTTCAGAAAGAAGTTGCCAAAGCGCATAAGCTTCATCTTTAGCGTGACCTCGCGTACATTGATATTCTTTGGCAATATCCGCGTATTTCCGATCGCTGATAACGCCTTTGATAATTGCTCTTTGCAGACTATCGAGGTGCTTACCCGTTTGAGCGAAAACGAGTTCGTCCAAATACTTTAACACCTCTGTTGTGTCCATAGCCCTTAAGTCAAAGCCTACTTTATCCGTTATTATCCGCTATAATCCGCCCATTGTAAACATATTTAATAAAACTCCCGTCTTTATCCGTCTTTTTCCGCCAACCATAAGTGATGACACGGTTGAGATGCTGGGAATAAAGTAAAAAGATTACTCAAAGGGGAATTTATGCTCAAAAAAGTAACAATCCTATCTTTGGCAATGATTGGTTTTTCGACAGTTCCTGTATCTGCTGATGGTTTGTTTTCAACTTCAAACTTGAAGATTGGAGATGTCAACATTTCAATCAATAATGAAGGTAAAGTACTGACTAAAACTGAGGCAAGTACGGGAAAATGGTTAGGTGAACAGAAGTTCGGGCAGTTTTATGGCATGATGTGGGTGCCTGAGCATAATGTTCTCTTTGTAGCAGGTGTTCTAGAAGGTGGTAATCGACCTGTATTGGTCAAAATTAAATCCACAGGCGGCGGTGGGCGAAATATGTTTGGTGTTAAACCAGATGGCGGCTCAGTTTCTGGATATAACTATCGATTGGGTTCGCAGTTCGTACAAGTCAAGAATATGAGCTACAACGGTAGTTTGCAAGTTGACAACGGTTCGGGGGTTGTCTACCGGATTGCAGGTGTGGGTGGTGGTGGATACAATATGTTTGCGCTCGTCAACGAAACAACTTGTCAGAGTTTACCAAATTATAACTACTTTATGGGTTGCAGCTACTATTAATAGCACGGCGATCGTTCTCCCACTTACTCTACCAACACAGGAGGCGATCGCTTTTATAGAGCGGTCAAATAACACTCGTAGGCGATCGCTTCTTTAATTAGATGAAACGAGTTTGAGCAATTATCTGTGGGATGAGAATGCCAAAAACTATCCTGTCCGACATAGGTTTGGAGTTTAATACCGTTCATCGGCTGGTTATCGAATTAATTGTAAGCTGGCTTTGCTTCCAGTATAATAAGAGAACAAGTTAAAAATTCGGATTATGAGCCAAACTACTGCTTCAATCAACGCTAAATTGATTGACTCTCTCGCTCAAATTATCCTTTCTCTTACAGACGAAGAGCGGCGAATTTTAGCGCAAAAAGTTCAGTATCCATCCTTGTCTGGTGAGGAACTTCAAAATCAAAGAGAAGCTTTACAGCGTGACATCGCAATAGGTATGGAACAACTTAAGAATGGAGAGTACGCTGAGTACGATGATTCTACACTACCTAATTTGCTTGAAACCATCAAGATGCGGGGCAAGCAGCGGCTCGATCGGGAGCAATCCCAGTGAACCGGTACCGTTTGTCATAGCAAGCAGAGCAAGACTTAGAAGATATTTGGGTTTACCTGAAACAGCAAGATGAACTCTTAGCTGACAAACAGATTGCCCAAATTTTGGATCGACTTCCCATGTTGTCTCAGTTTCCTAAAATAGGTAACCAACGCGACGATCTGGTGGCAGGACTCAGGAGTTTTCCTGTTAAGCCATACATTATCTTTTACAATAAAATTGCAGATGGTATTGAAGTTGTCAGAGTTTTACACCAAGCCAGAGACATTGATAACTTGTTTCCATAATTGAACTATGAAGGCGATCGCTTTTAGAAACCGGGTTTCTTGTTTATAGCTAAATCTGAAAGCCTCTCATTTCTATGGTATTTCATCAATTATCTTTGTATTACTGGCGCACTCACAATTCCTTGCGCTTCCAAAAATGCCGCTACTCTTAAAACTAACGCTTCGTTGTAAGGTGCGGCAATAATTTGCACCCCCAAAGGCATATTGCCTTCGCGCTGAATGGGAACAGAAATAATAGGTAAACCGATAAATGATAAAGGTTGGGTAAATCTACCCAAATTGGGACGAACTAACATTTCTTCCCCGGCAATTACCATTTTTTCTTGTCCGATGGGAGGCGCAATGCAGGGTGTTGCGGGGGCGAGAATTATATCGACATTTTCAAAGATTTCCCGAACGCGATCGCGATACCACTGCCTAAACCGCTGTGCTTGAATATACCAGCTTGCCGGAATTAACGCACCTGCCAAAAACCGATCGCGTGTTGCCGGATCGAAATCGTTCGGGCGCGATCGCAAATCTTTCAAGTGTAAATTAGCACCTTCACTAGCTGTGATTACAAAAGCTGCTGCCCTTGCTCTCTCTGCTTCCGGTATCGTCACCCTATCTTTTACACCCAAAGCACTGGCAACTTTTGCTACTGCCTCTAACGCTTCCGGTTCCGCACCCCTGGCAAAATAATCATCTGCCACAGCAATTCGCAAATTCTCAATCCCCAGATTTAGCTGCGGCAAACAGCGTTCTGGCGGACGAGTTGTGCAAACCGGATCTGCCGGATCTGCGCCTTGAAGCACATCAAAAACTGCGGCAAGATCGCGCACCGACCGAGCAAACGGCCCAATATGGTCGAAACTGCCCGCAAATAATGCCGATCCCGCTCTTGACAAACGACCGTAAGTAGGCTTTAAACCGAAGATGCCGCAAAAAGCTGCGGGTACGCGAATGGAACCGTTGGTATCGGAACCGAGACTGATGGCCACTAAACCAGCCGCAACCGCAGCAGCAGAACCGCCAGAGGAACCGCCAGCGACTCGGTTGAAATCGTGGGGGTTGTGGGTAGCGCCGTAATGGCTGTTTTCGGTCACAAAACCGTAGGCGTACTCATCCATATTAGTAGCGCCCACCAGTACCGCACCGGCTTGTCTGAGTCTGGCGACGGCGGTAGCATCGCAGGTAGCAGGGGGTTTTGCGGCGTTAATTTTTGACCCTGCCAAAGTAGTTATACCGGCGATATCCAATAAATCTTTAACTGCGATCGGCACACCTGCCAATATACCTGGGTCTTTGCCTTCCGCAATTTGACGATCGATTGCTTCTGCATCTGCCAAGGCGCTATCTGCCATCACAGTAGTAAAACAATTCAACCTCTGATTGCCATCGGCAATTCGACTTAATGCAGCTGCAACGATCGATTTGGCGGAAACTTCCTGTTCTCGGACTACAGAGGCAATTTGAATGGCATCGGGATAGGCTTGGATCATGGTGTAAATATTGTAGCGGCTTCGATTTCATCGGGCAGGGGAAATTCGTTGACCAGTTGGGCAACTTGGGCAATTCTAGTCATGTTGGCGATTATACCCGGTTTGTATTCCGGATCGATGGGCAAATCGATTAACTCTGCCATGCGATCGACATATTCAGCTATTTGGCGATTGGGGATGAGGGATGGGGAATCTGGCATAGGGGATGAAGAATTTCAAGATGATAAATAAGCGATGATTTTGCTAGCTAAAAAGTGAATGATTATGGCGGCGACGATGCCGTTGATAGGTTTAATGCCGGGGGAGAAGAGCGCGATCGCACTTGCTACCCCGTAAGCAGAAATCCCCGCCCAATTAAATGCCGATCGCGCTTTTTCTGGGTCGGGAAACTTGCCTTGATGAACTAGCCAGTAATCGGACACAATCACGCCGCCGATGGGTGGAATAAAAGTTCCCAGCCAAATCAGATAAGGAATCAGCATTTTGTATATGCCTCCCAAAGATAGCAGCAGCGCTAATATTGCACTACCCACAAAAAAAGCCATTCGCTTATTTTTGTGAAATACCTCAGTACTTATTGCGGAGAAAGCAGCGATCGCGTTATCTTGTGTTGTCCACATATTGACAAACAACAGCAGCAAACCTGCAAATAGCAATTCCTGATTGCCGATCACCTGCACAATATCGACATTGTTGTAAAACAGCGCATTAAAAGCACCGCACAGCATTAGAAACCCATTCGCAAAGAAGAATGCCACTATAACGATGATTACATCTTGAATTCGTATTTTAGGGAAATCAGGATTATGATAAATTTGAGTAGCACCTGCAATAAACAGACCGATAACGAAGGTTAATATCTGACCGTATGCTAATTGTCTTGCCGGTGCGAGTACTTGTAAACTTTCCATCCCGCCGACTTTAGTCATGACGATCGCCACACTCCAGAACATAGCGAAAAGTGCTGTAGAGACGGCAATACGGCTGAGCCAATCCATGACTCGATAGCCAATATAAGCGGTAATGCAAAACAAATAAGTACAAACTAAAATAGTTAACCAATTTAAGAAAATGGGTACACCCAGCAATTTATTTAGCAACTGAGCAATTATAGCTGAACCCCACACATACCAGCCAATTTGCGTGAAACTCAGCATAAACTCAACCCACTGAGAACCGACCTTGCCGAAACTAAACCTTGCCATCAGCGCCGTGCTGAGTCCGCTTTTGGCAGCAATGTAAGCGAGTGCGGCAGCATAGATACCCAAGATCGAGTTACCGATCGCGATCGATCCCAGCAGATCCGTCCAAACGCTGTATTCTGGGCCAACAAAGATTCCTGCGAATAAGGTGCCTGAGTATAAGGTAAAACCCATCAGCAGGAGCGCCAGCGACCACATAGGCTTACGCACATCCCATCCAAAGGTTTTGAGGGGGTGGTCTTCATTGGCTGGCGATGGCGTAAGCAAGTTTTGTTCTGATTTTTTACTCACCATCTGACTTGTTAGGTTAGATGCACTTAAATGCACTTAGATGGCGCGTCGCGCCAGATCAAGGGTATTTTGACATACTTTCCCACCAAATCAAAGTTATGGTAGTTAGGTTTGAACCTACTTACAACCTAGAAACAGGAGGCAAATGAATATGAATCGGATCAAAAAAGTATCTCTATATTTAAGTGCAGGTGCAATCGGAGCATTGGTAAATAGTTTGGTGGTATGGTTATCGGGAGCTACCAAACTAACCGCTCTATTGGGAGCATCTCT
Source organism: Aerosakkonema funiforme FACHB-1375 (assembly GCF_014696265.1). Taxonomy (GTDB): domain Bacteria; phylum Cyanobacteriota; class Cyanobacteriia; order Cyanobacteriales; family Aerosakkonemataceae; genus Aerosakkonema; species Aerosakkonema funiforme_A. The sequence continues at coordinate 122,301 of NZ_JACJPW010000001.1, forward strand.
TGCACCAGATCTGACGCCACCTTGGTTGTATCAAAGGATAACTTGGGGAGCAATTTGGGGATTGCTATTTTTTTTCCCAATCGGGATTACAGGTAATCCAAGGCGATCGCTAATTCTGCGAGGCTTGTTGGTGTCACTTGGCCCCATACTGGCGCAACTATTTTTGTTTTTCCCTGCCAGCGGCAAAGGTTTGCTGGGCTTACAATTAGGAGTTACCGTACCCTTTTTGGTAATTTGCTTTAACGCTGTCTGGGGATTGGTGGCAGCAACTTGGATATGGGCAGCACAACTGTAGCGCCTGTGTGGGTGCGATCGATCTTCTCCAAAGCTACAACACTAGAGATTAACGGTTTTCCCCTAGATGGGACATATAAAAATTAGATGTCGGTTAGCTTGAAGCACGACTTCCCGATCGACTCAACAGATATGCGTGCGCGATTTGAGCGATCGCTCTCGTACATCGTCAATAATTAGTGAGCGGAAACAGTCCTTTCAATTAGTTTCCATCGCACCGATTCTCTTCCGCTTAGTTTGGTAATAATTATTCTAATAAGGCTACCGATCGCAGTTAGCTGGTAGGTCATCGCGAATCAAAAAAAACTTCTAATCTTATCACGTTATCCCTAATAAACCAAAATATTTTCAACAATATTCCAGATCTGGGAACAGATACATCTTAAGAAATAATTAAAATATAAGCCGTAGGGTTAATGCCGAATACAATTCATCCACCTTAAGGTAAAAAAAGTTTCGTTAAAGGTGGGTAGATTATTTCAATCAGAGAAATTCATGTCAAATCTAACACGATCTCAGATTCAGCGCTACGGGGTGGCAGTGCTGGCTGTTGGGGTGGCGCTGCTGCTGATGCTGCTGCTAGACCCCTGGATAGCCATGAAAAAGACGCCTTTCATACTGTTCTTTGGAGCTGTAATGGTAAGCGCCTGGTACGGTGGCATGGGGCCAGGATTGTTAGCTACCTTGTTGTCGGCGGTACTTAGCACTTTTTTCTTTTTACATCCCATCTCTCCCTTGACTCTGGATGCGAGCGACAGCGCCCGACTGCTATTGTTTGTAACGCAAGGGATACTGTTTAGCGCGTTGTGTAATGCGCTACAAACGGCTAATTGGCGGCTCTTCATAAACTTGATGAAGCTACAAGCAAGCGAGGAACGGTATCGTCGTTTGGTAGATACTGCCAACGAAGGCATTTGCACAATAAATCGGGAAGGACGAATAGACTACGTTAATGGGCGTATGGCGGAAATGTTGGACTACAGGGTAGAGGAAATACTCGATCGCCCTGTGTTGGAGTTTATGGAAAAAGAATCCCGGCTGGAAGCACAGGAGAAGGAGTGGCTATCTAAACAAGATCGCACACAACAACAGGACATTTGTTTTCGCCGCAAAGATAGTACCCAACTATGGGCGATTGTCTCCACTAATACGATTGTGAGCGAAAAAGGTGAGTTTTTGGGTACGCTGCTGACGATCGCAGACGTGACCGATCGCAAACAAGCAGAAGCCGAAATCAAACAACTCACAGAAAATTTGGAACAAAGAGTAAAGGAGCGTACCGCACAACTGGAAGCAACTAACAGCGAACTGGAATCTTTCTCCTATTCTGTCTCGCACGATTTGCGTGCGCCGCTGCGTCATATTAGCGGTTTTGTAGAGCTGCTGCTGAAACGGGTTAACTCCACAGGAACTATAGATGAAACCAGCCAGCGCTATCTCAAAACTATCGCAGAAACGTCAAAAAAAGCGGGAATCCTCGTAGATGACTTGTTGGCATTTTCCCGTATGGGGCGCACGGAAATGCGCTACACCTTAATTGATATGAATCAATTAATTAGAGAAGTTAAACGCGATATAGAAATGGAAACCAACGGACGTACTGTAGTTTGGCAAATTGAGGAATTACCAGCAGTACAAGGCGACCTTTCCATGATACGCCTAGTTTTACAGAATCTGATCGGCAATGCAGTTAAATATACCCAGACACGCTCGCAAGCCGAGATTGCCATTGGCAGCACCAGCAAAGAAAATGAAGTTGTGTTCTTTGTCCGCGATAATGGTGTAGGGTTCGATATGCGTTACGTACAGAAACTTTTCGGTGTGTTTCAACGCTTGCACAGTGAGGAAGAGTTCCAGGGAACTGGCATCGGATTGGCCAATGTCCGTCGAATTATCCATCGTCATCGAGGACAAACTTGGGCGGAAGGTACACCAGATCGAGGTGCGACCTTCTATTTTTCCTTGCCAAATCTGACAGCACAGGAGGCTGAATGGAATTAAAGCGAATTCTCCTAGTTGAAGACAGCCCGCAAGATGTAGAACTAACCTTGGCAGCCCTAGCTGAAAATCATTTAGCTAACGAAGTAATCGTGGTGCGCGATGGTGAGGAAGCGCTCGATTATCTTTATCGACGGGGAATTTTTAAACTGCGTTTGGAAGGCAATCCTGTCGTGGTGTTGCTGGATTTGAAATTGCCCAAGGTGGACGGATTGGAAGTACTAACACAGTTAAAGTCCGATGCGACTTTGAAAAAAATACCGATCGTGATGCTAACTTCTTCCCGCGAGGAAAAAGATTTGCTCAAAAGCTACGATTTGGGAGTAAATGCTTATGTAGTAAAGCCGGTAAACTTTGCAGAATTTGTTAACGTTATTAAAGAAGTAGGGCTTTTCTGGGCTGTGGTAAATCAGCCGCCACCCGGTTCCATGCCTCCCGTATCCAATGTTCAGCAATTAAGAGCTTGACGATAGGTTGGTGTCTCGTGAAAGTACTGCGTATTCTCCTGCTAGAAGATAGTCTGCTAGATGCAGAACTAATTTATACCAATCTTAAGGATGCTGGTATTGATTGCGATTTGGTGCGCGTAGAAACGCGGGGTGACTTTGTGGCGGCGCTGGAAAAAAACACTTTCGATCTGATTCTGGCAGACTACGCCCTCCCAGCGTTTGATGGAATTTCCGCTTTGGAAATTGCTCGCACTACATATCCGCAAGTGCCATTCATCTTTGTATCTGCTACTCTGGGTGAGGAACTGGCGATCGAAACTCTCAAAAACGGCGCTACAGACTATGTGCTGAAACAACGGTTAGGAAGGCTTGGCCCATCGGTACGTCGCGCTCTCAACGAAGCTAGGGAACACGCTCACCGCTTAAAGGCAGAATCTGCACTCCGAAATGCTCTGCAAAAACTCACTTTCCATGTCGAAAATTCACCGCTGGCAGTCGTAGAGTGGGATCGCAATTTTCGCATATCTTGGTGGTCTAAAGAAGCGGAAAGAATATTCGGTTGGTCTGCGGCGGAAGTCATAGGGAAAAAATTTTATGAGTGGGACTTCATTTATAATGAAGATATTGAATATGTTAATAGTATTATCAATAATTTAATCAATGGTATCTCAGAAAGCAATACTTCAAACAACCGCAATTATACAAAAAATGGAGATGTTATCTATTGCGAATGGTACAACTCGGCGCTCTTAGATGAATCGCGAAATTTAGTCTCTGTTATGTCTCTTGTTTTGGATGTGACGGAGCGCAAGCGGGCAGAAGAAGAACGCTATCGTCGCGAACAAGAGTTTAAAGCTTTGGCGGAAAATTCGCCCGACATTATTGCACGCATCGATCGAGGATTGCGTCACGTTTATGTGAACCGGGCAATAGAAAAAGCAACGGGAATGCCGCCAGAAGTATTCATCGGTAAAACTCACGCCGAACTGGGATTTCCCAAAGAAATTTATACTGACTGGCAAACGTACATCAAAGAAGTATTTGAAACAGGGATTGAGAAGACTTGGGAATTTGATTTCCCCACACCGAATGGAACACGTTACTATCAAGCTCGCGTGGTGCCAGAGTTGGCTATGGATGGTTCGATCGAATCTGCACTTGGCATTACCACTGATGTGACTGAGTACAAGCTAACAGAGGAATCACTGCGTCAAAGCGAAGCGCGATTCCGAAGTGTGTTTGAATCGAAGATGATCGCGATGGGTTTCTGGGATAAAAACGGTTACGTCAGTGATGCGAACGATGCTTTTCTGGAGTTAATCGGATATAGTCGGTCAGATTTTTTCGCGAAAAAATTGCATTGGAAAGATATCACGCCACCAGAATATATTGCCAGGGAAGGGCTAAATAATAAAGATATTTCACAGTTTGGTTCTTGCGCTACTTACGAGAAAGAATACATTCGCAAAGATGGCAGTTATGTCCCGGTTTTACTTGGTGGTGCCAGTTTTGAGGATACTTCGTCCGGTGGGGTTTTCTTTGCGATCGATTTGACAGAGCGCAAGAAATTGGAAAATCGCTTACGGCAACAAGCTGAGGAATTAGCGCAAGCAAATCGGATTAAGGATGAGTTTTTGGCGGTGTTGTCTCACGAGTTGCGCTCGCCTCTCAATCCGATTATGGGTTGGGCAAAGCTGCTGCGAAGTCGCAAGTTTGATGAGGAAACCACTGCTAAAGCAATTGAAACGATCGAGCGCAATGCTAAGGTACAAACTCAACTGATTGAAGATTTGCTAGATGTTTCCCGCATCATGCAGGGAAAAATCAACTTAAATATATGTTCTGTTAATTTAAAATCGACTATCGAGGCGGCGATCGAAACTGTAAGCCTTGCGGCTGAAGCCAAGTCAATTCAAATTCAGCGTGCGATCGATCCCAACGTTGTCTTAGTTTCGGGCGATCCGAACCGTTTGCAGCAAGTTGTCTGGAATTTGCTCTCTAATGCCATTAAATTTACACCAGAAGGAGGCCGCGTCGAAATTCGACTGGAACTGGTTCGCGATTCAAAACACTCAACAATCGACAATGAACAATTCCCCACAAACAATTATGTGCAAATCAAGGTAAGCGACACGGGGAAAGGTATCAGTGCTGACTTTCTACCTTATGTTTTTGATTATTTCCGTCAAGCGGATTCTTCTAGTACCAGAAAGTACGGCGGACTCGGACTTGGTTTGGCAATTGTGCGCCGCCTACTGGAGTTGCACGGCGGAAGTGTCTGTGCAGAAAGTCCGGGAGAAGGACTGGGAGCAACTTTTACCGTCAAGCTACCCTTGCTTAAACAGCGCGTTCCACTCACAAGCCAGTCGCCAGCCAAAACTCCCCAATCGCCAGTTAGCAGTCCCCTCAATGGTTTGCGGGTACTTGTAGTTGATGATGATGCTGACTCTCGCGAATTTCTGACTTTTGTACTGCAAGAATATGGTGCCCAAGCGACGGCTGTAGGGTCGGCGGCGGAAGGGTTGGAAGCTGTTTGCAAGTTGAAACCGGATGTACTGGTGAGCGATATTGGGATGCCGGGGGAAGATGGTTATAGTTTAATCCGCAAGGTGAGGGCGCTGGATGCAAAGGAAGGGGGAGAGACGCCTGCTGTTGCTCTGACGGCGTATGCTAGAGATGAAGATTGCAAACTAGCTTTGAAGCTAGGGTTCCAGATGCACGTAGCCAAGCCTGTTGAGCCAGCCGAGTTAGTTAAAGTGGTGGCAAAGTTAGGTGGTGGCGCTGAAAATTTGTGAGTTTGGCGATCGCTTCGATCTAAAAAATATAAATATGGGGAGTATTTACAATTGAAACTGGGAGTGTTGTGGCAATATTTAGGCTGTGCGGCAGTTTACTACCCCAAGCTGGCTAAAGTTACTGGCGGCGTTACGGCTGCTATTTTGTTTTGGCATATTTTCGAGCGGCAATCTCAATTGTGCAATACCGATGAGTGGGTAAAAATTAATGTTGATGAAGTTGAAGAAAAAACAGGTTTAAATAGTACCGAACAGAGACTGGCAAGGAAAAAATTGTTGGAGCGATCGCTCCTCAAAGAACGACTGGTTACCGATGACAACACTGTAGAATATTGGGCAGATATTGACGCTCTTGAAGCGCAATGGGAGGGATTTTGCCAGTCAGATTCTCGCGTTTCTTCAGATAATGAAGCCAAGGTTGAAGCAATACCTGCAAACAACGGTGACTCAACCAAAACAACGGCTGGAGACGCTTCGTATATTCTTGGTATACATATTAAAAATGATAAATTTTTCCCCACACAGCGTCAGCCGATCGCAGTCAAAGTTACAGATGATTATCGGTTTAATGGCCCTTGGGAATCTCCAGAACAATTTGAAGAATTTCAAAGAGCTTTATTGACATATTTCAACAAACATGGAGTGACTAACCCTACGGCATGGGTATTTAAAATTGTCGATGGGCTGACAAAAGGTTTGATCTCTCCATTTTGGGATGAATTTGTGTCTGGATTACCGCTGGGCTCGACTCAAAATCCTCTTTTTATCAAAAACGAAGATTACAATCAATATAGGGTTCCTTGGCAATCCGCCGAGCAATTTCAGTCGTTTCAGCGAGCCTTGTTAGAATATGCTAAAACCGAGGGATTTGAAAACCCTTCGGGATGGGTTTATAAAATTGTAGCTAATATCAGAAAAGGGGAAGTGTCTCCATTTTGGGATGAATTTATCAGAGGAATTCCGCTGGGAGAAAGTCAAAAAATCAAACGCGATTGGGAGATTGAAGCGGGTGTACCGTATCCGGCGTTTGAGGAAGAACGGATTCAATATTACGTTCAAAAAGGAGAACCGTTAGAACAAGCAGTAGCGAAAGCGCGTGCCGAATTGAGAGATCCGGTGTTGGGAAAAGATTTGTGGGAGGGTTTTTTGAGAAAGTGCGATCGCATTGCGGATGAAGCAATTAAAGCCAAAAGTTTGGGAATTACAACGCCATATCTGCCACCATCTTTCTCAGATAAACCGCAAGTTACCAAAGAAAGTGTTATGCAGAAGCTGAATGCGATCGCACCTCAATTTTCCATCTCATCATCTAGCTACAATTCCCTAAACAATCTGACTTTAGAACAGCAAAACGTTGAGGAAGAAGAATCGGATACCGTTGTCGATGTTCCCAGTCTTGCTTCTTTACAATCAGCTTACAAAACTGCGATGGGTCGAACTCTAGTAGAAAGGCAAATTGCCGAACATCCAGAATGGGGATACGGTATTATTGATGGAGAAGTTGTCGATTTATTTCCTTTCTAAGGTGCTAAAATGAAACAAATTGGTGAGATTGATGCCTTTAATTTAGGACGTCCTATTCCTTCTGACAAGGAAAGAGAAAACTCGCGTCGGGATAGACTTGCACAACAAAGAGAGAATGGCTATCAACAGCTAGCAGAACTTTGTCGTTTAGGCGAATATGATGCCGCCAAACGACTAGCAAACCAAAATCCTCGCTGGGGTTATGAAATAGTTAGCGGTTCAGTCATAGAAAGAGAAGATTGAATATAGCTAAGAAACGCGACAGGTTTTGAGCCTGGTAAACAATGCTGGCAAATAATTATTGAACCGCTCTGATGCCAAATTCATAGCATCAATGGTACAACTACCACAACCAGCAGAACGCTCACTCAGGTAGTCACTCAAGCGCGTCGAAGAAACTCCCACCCAAGGAAAATGACCTACAGGTGCATTGGCTGTATAGTTTAATTCTGTATCTAATTTCCACTGAATTCCTGTTAACTCCATACCAACTGGGTTGTTTTCTGGTAGAGGAGTGTTTCTGCGCCATCCTACTGCTTGACCAAATCTTTCTACTCGCTGTTTTGAGTTATTTGTCCGAGAGCTAATTTGTTGCCAAATTCGCTGTTGTGCGCTGTAACCAAACCGTCTTTGGCTAGCGGTTGACCAAAGGCGATCGATAGTACGCAAATCTTCGCAAGGAAGTTGAGCGAGTACGGTTTTGCTGTCAAATAATAAATCGCCTTTACCATCAACTAATCGAAACATAATTCCTCTAGTTTCCACATCAGCAGCCTGCCAATTACGTTGATTCAAAAAGTTTTGCAAATTGCTGTAATTGATGCGCCACTGCTCAACAGGTTGCGAGGGATTTAGAATATCGAAAGTGAAGCTGTTAACCACTTGTTGAAATACTTGCCGAATGCGATCGCTTTTATTGATGTACGCTACGAGCAACCGGAATACATAGCGATTATCTGGACTGCTGAATAATACGTTATCAGATTCGTAGAGTCCTGTGGAAGTGTAAGCGATCGCTCGTTGTCCGGCGATAGTGAGAGGGCGATCGTCATTCCGGCTTAGTTGACCTTTCCATCTCGCTAAAGGCAACTTTTGGGAGTTATTATAAATGGTAATGCTAATAATTGGTGGCGATTCAGGTAAATTATTAGAGTTAAGATAATCTGCTTGGTTCCAAATTTCTAATACTTGTACTGTAGTAGGCTGACCGGATAACTTTTGTGCAGGTACAATTGTATAACCACTTGGCGAAACAAAACGGAAACCAAAGCGGTTACTCGTATAAAATACATCCCGCATCGTGACAGTATTGCCAGTTGGATTAGCAGCAGTGACTTGAGATACGCTTGGTGGAGTAGATAATCCTGAAAGCTGGGTACTACTCCCTATAGCCAACAGCGTAAATAATGCTATTACCCCAATTCTTTCGCTCTGGCGTTCCATATTCTTAGCTTGGTTACCTTTAATACAAATAATTATGAAGCCTTAACTATTAATTTTGTTCCCTACAAACAATTCTGGCACTCTCATACCAAAGAAGATAAAGGGGGTAGCTAAGGCGGATTTGATATAATTCATGAATTACCCCTACAGTCAAATACCTTTATTGAAAAAATTCTAGTAACTCCCAAAAAGTCATATCGCGGTTTTGTATCCAAAACTGAGTGAGATTGCTTTGGCGGAGGTCAATCAGACAATCATCGGGCAGAAACCTGGCGTCAAGTTCGCTGATAAAATTATCCCAATTTTCCTCATACCAGGGAACTGCTTGCAGCTTTGACGCCCTAATTATTTCGGCTTCGTTAATTTCCTTAAGAGTATTTCCCACTAACGGCGGGAGGTTTAAAAGCTTGGCTAATTTTCTCGCTTCAAATAAGTTCATTGGGAGTGAATTTAAACAATTTCAAACTCTATTCGATCTCTTTCTAAAAAATTGTGAGTGAAATGATCTACCACATTTGTATCGCTGAGTTCTAAATTGTAGAAATCGACAAATTCCCCATCAAAATATGGCCCAGCGTGCCAAGTACCCACCTCTAACTTGATAAAGCAATTTCCTGGAATGCGGAAAGCAGCAATTTCCTCTAACTTCGGTCGATCGATCTCGCGATTGGGAGGCGCTACCGCAATCAACCAATCTTTACCTTCCAGAGAACCGAGACATTGAGTGCATTGCAGGTGGCGCGTGATTTTGTGGAACTTGCGCCCTCTGCGGTGCAGCCTCATAATGTAAAATCGAGGAATGCCATTGTGGAGGTTTAACTGTGCATCCTCTGCATCGAAAAGTTTGCCGTCGTTACTTGCAAAAATAACTTGACCGTAAGGACGAAAGCTTTCTGGCGTAATCGATATAGCCTGTAATTGTTTTAATAAAATTGATTGGCTCATTGGCTCGAATAAGCTAATAACTTTTAATAGTGTATCTGAAAATACGATCTGCTACAATACAAACATTTATTTGTATTAATGATGAGCGATCGCACTCAATCCGCACAAAAACCTCTATGTCTGGAATCTATCGTCGGCGTCAATTCCTTATTTACGCTTCAGCTGCTTTTGGTACCAGTCTACTGCTGAAAGCTTGCGCTAACAGTTCGACTTCCACTTCAAACAACGCAGGCGAGACGCCTGCACCACAAGAGCAAGAGTCTGCGCCACAAGCGAAGCAGAATTTTAAAGTGGCAATTGCCTTACCGGGAATTATCACCGATAAAGCTTGGAATCAAGCAGGTTATGAAGGAGTGAAGGCAATTGAAAAAAATTTGGGAGTCGAAACAGCATACGTTGAAAATGTCGCACAAGCAGATCAAGTAGAAGTTTTGTCAGACTTTGCGCGACGGGGTTACAACTTAATCTTCGCTCACGGCGGACAATTTGATGATGCGATTCGGCAGGTGTCACCGCAATTTTTTCCCGATACTTACTTTGTCGGCGTCAATGGTACAATTAAGGAAAAAAATAGAGCATCTTTGCGGATCGATCACCTGCAAACGAGTTATATTTGCGGTATCATTGGCGCTACTATGACAAAATCAAATAAATTGGCATATTTGGCGGCGCAATCTTTTCAAGCAACTGATGAAGAATTGCGGGGATTTCAGTTAGGCGCTCAATCTGTTAAGCCGGATATTAAGATAACGAGCAGTTATACTGGTGATTGGAACGATGCAGCTAAGGCGAAGGAAGCAACCTTGGCGTTGATTTCTACGGGAGTAGATGTGATTTATCAGTGGTTGGATAATGCTTCTCCCGCCGTACTGCAAACTGCTGCGGAAAAGGGAGTTTATACCTTTGGGAATACAACAGATCAATTCGATATAGCGCCAAAGTCGGTGTTAACAAGTGCGGTGAAGCGGATCGATTTGGGGATTGCTTATTTGGCGGATTTGGCGATTAAGGGTAATCTCAAAGGCGAGATTTATCGGATTGGTTTGGAAAATCCGAAAATTCTTTATCTGGGTAAGTTTGGGGCAATGGTGCCAAAGGATGTGCAGCAAAAGGCAATGCAGGCAGAAAAAGCGATTTTAACTAAAAAAATCATATTTGAGAATTGTCAGGAGAATGGGAAATTTACTCGCTGCTTGAAGAAAGCTTAGCGACACTAGGGAGGCGAATTCGGAAAACCTAACCCCCCAGCCCCCTTCCCTACGAGGGAAGGGGGAGCCGGAAAGAGGAAAAACTTTTCTAGCTGGAAGGGGGAGTTTCATGAAACGTCTCTACAATGTTCAAAGCGGAGCCAATCCAAAATCCTCTCTTGCGAAGGTGGGCATCGTGACGGGAACCGCCAAGACGCCCACTTCGCGCAAAATCCAAAATCCAAAATCGAGTGGCTTATTTACGTCTGGAAGGTATTACTAAACGCTTTGGCAACTTTATTGCCAATGACAATATTACTTTGAGCGTCAGTCGCGGCTCAATTCATGCCATGTTGGGGGAAAATGGAGCCGGAAAAACTACTTTAATGAATATTATCTGCGGACTTTATCAACCAGATGCGGGTGATATTTATCTGGAAGATAAGCCGATCAAAATTAACTCTGCTAATACAGCAATTGCACATGGTATTGGGATGATTCACCAGCATTTTATGTTGGTGTCGCAACTGACGGTAACGGAAAATATCATTCTGGGAACAGAGTTCGATTTGCGCTTGAATTTGCAGGCTAAAAGTAGAGCGATCGCACAAATGGCTCATTCCTACAATTTAGATATTGATACGTTAGCAAAAGTAGAAAGTTTATCAATAGGTTTGCAACAGAGAGTAGAAATTATCAAAGCACTTTACCGCAATGCAAAGTTGTTGATTTTAGATGAGCCAACAGCCGTATTGACTCCCCCTGAAGTTGAGGTTTTGGCTGGGATTTTGCGGCAATTGGCGCGGGATGGACACACGATTATTTTCATCAGTCATAAGTTAGAAGAGGTGATGAATATCTGCGATACTGTTACCGTTTTGCGGCGGGGACAAGTTGTAACAACCATGAAAACGGCAGATACAAGCAGTCAGGAATTGGCTAAATTGATGGTGGGTCGAGAAGTATTATTCCAAGTGCATAAATCTGCTTTTTCCTGCGGGGATGTAGTTTTGGAAGTCAAGAATTTGCAAGTGCGGGATGAGAGAAATTTGCCTATTGTGAAAGATGTTTCTTTTCAACTTCGCGCAGGTGAAATATTGGGAATAGCTGGTGTTGATGGGAACGGACAGCGAGAATTGGCAGATGCGATCGCACTTTTGCGTAATATCTTTGGGGGAAGTATTCAGAGATACCCGTCGCCAGGGGAGAGGGGAAGAGGAAAAAGTATTGCTTATATTCCGGAAGATAGGCAGAAAATGGGTTTGGTGATGGGGTTTAGCATTGCCAAAAACCTCATTCTCAAAGCTTTTAATTTCCTGCCATTTTGTCGTCGTTGGTTATTGCAATATGGGATAATTAATAACTACGCTGCTGAGGCGATGCAAAATTTTGATATTCGCGCTGAAAATCCATCTATTAAAGTTAGTCACTTGTCTGGCGGAAATCAACAAAAAGTGGTGCTTGCACGCGAACTTTCTGGCAATCCCGCATTAATTGTGGCGATGCAACCTACACGCGGTTTGGATGTGGGTGCGACGGAATACGTGCAGCAATGCTTGTTAGCTGAAAGACAAAAAGGTGCGGCAATTTTGTATATTTCCACTGAGTTGGAAGAGGTGATGGCGATGAGCGATCGCATCGCTGTTATGTACGAAGGTCAATTTGTTGATATACTGGATGCAGATACCGCGACTGTGGAACAGATTGGTTATTTGATGACAGGCGGTAAAGTTTCGACAGGCGTTATAGAATAGGGATATCAGATGGCTTGAAAACAGATTTCTTATGTCGAATAATTTGACAAATTATGCCATTTTGGATAAATTGATAATGGAGGTTTAAATTATGACAAACGTCAATATTTCACTTCCCGAATCCATGCGGGTTTTCATTGAAGATCAGGTTACTAAAGGCGGCTATAGCACAGCTAGCGAATATATTTATCATCTAATTCATCAAGAACAAAATCGGCTTGCACAAGCACAAATGGAAGAATTATTATTAGAAGGGCTGGATAGCGGTGAGCCGATCGAAGTGACAGATGAGTGGTGGGAACAGAAACGCACGGATCTTTTAGAACGACTCCGCAAGCAGAAACAATGACACGCCGGATTGCAATTACGCCCAGAGCAAGTCTCGATCTCGACGAACATTTTAGTTATATAGCAGAAAATAACCAGGATGCAGCGTTGAGATTTTTCGACGCGGCGAGACAGACTTTCTCTCAATTAGCAAAGACGCCAGGAATAGGTAGCCCTTTTGCGGTGACAAACTCACGCTTAGAAGGTTTGCGAAAGTGGGCTGTGAGAGGATTTGAAAAGTATCTGATTTTCTACTTAGATCGAGGTGAGGATATCGAAATTGTGCGCGTACTCCACTCATCCCGCAACATTCCTGTAATTTTAGGACAGGAAGAATAATCAAAAAAAGCGATCGATCTCTACCCGCAAATCTAGCTGTTGTGCAATAGCGATATCGGATGACTTAAAAATATATTTATCAAAAAATTTCGATATTCCATAATTTGTTATTGTGCGCGTCTTCTAGGAGGATTTGCACCATCAGAATTGTCAAGAGTATTTTTCCATTCGACTGAAACTATTTTCGGATTACCTCTGATTTGTGAATTTACGAGAGTCTCAAAATTAGCTTGTCCTCCCGGCGCAATAGTACCGCGAATTGCAGCAGTCCCTGTTTCTAGAACTTGTTCTGGTATCGGCTGTCCGTCAGCGCCAGTTGTACGCACAATGCTGTATGTAACTTTTACTTGAGTAACGGGGTTATTAGTATTATTTACAACTATACCGCGAACTCTTCTACCTCGAAATGGTGCGCTAATTTCATTAGCAGCTACCGATCCTGTTATTGCTGATGTTCTCTCTCCTGTTGCTGGTGTTGCTGCTGGTGTTGGCGTGAGAGTGGGTGCAGTCGTAGAGGCGGGAGTGGTGGGAGCGGCAGTACAATAAGCAGGAGGCCAATTTTCTATCCTGGTGCGAGATCTGGCTAAAGTTTGCATTTGGGTGCGATAGCTGACCAGTTGGCTTTCCATTTGCGGTACTCTCACCCTCATGCGATCGATAATTTGAATCGCTCGTCGCCACTGTTGGGCGCAGACAGCTTGCTTTAGTTCTGCGTTGAGTTGTGCGTTGAGGTCAGTTTGAGATAAACTCGGATTTGCTGCCGATCCAATGGTGGCGATTAAGGTTGCGATCGCGATAATCCTGAATCTCATGTTTCCCACTCCCACAGGTGTGAAATACCTTTTTTAATATAAAGCATCTGTCGGAATAATCAATATATACTTCACGCTCCGCCTAATTTTTAAGAGTAAAGTTATTTATGGGAATAGAAGGAAACCTTAAGCAGATATCTCCTTACCTGCTGGAAAAATTAATAAAATATCCTGACTTCATTACGGTATTTGATTATGCAATATGGCTGCCTGAATCGAATTACTGGCAAAATTATCAAAACATGGATGTACCTCCCGATGCTCTTGATATGTTTGGCGAGATTGCAAATGCAGCAATAGAGGTATTGCAGGATTTAGAGAAAAACAAACCAGAAGACTATGAAAGAATAAAGGCAGACATTCCTCTCATACTTGAGGAAGGGAAAACAGCAGGATTAGAACTTGACAAAGCATGGCATATAGTAAGTTTTTTACTGACAGGTTATCAACAAATGGGGATTCTACCATTTTTAATAAGTGATAATTCCGAAGATAATCTGCCTTCTGTTAATGCTGTTCAGTGTGGAACAGAAACAGAATGTGAGGCAACTTATGGATTTTATCGATATTTAACACCTGATGAGGTTAAGCAAGTATCAAAGGCTTTATCGAATTTGTCAGAAGCAAATATAAAAAAAAGGTTTGAGCGTGGATTTAGAAAAAAGTTAGATATTTATTCAATTGGGCGCACAGAAAATGAGTTTAATTTTGTATTAAATTATTGCGCTCGCGTTGTAAACTATTATAAAGATGCTGCTCAAAAGGGAAATGGTATGTTGATATGGCTAAGTTAGATAAAGCGATCGTAACAAAGGATAACAAGGAAAACAGCTATGCCTTCCATCAACTCGGTAAGCTTTGATACCTCGAAATGGGAAGCGATCGAACAGTTAGACGATCGCATTATATGGAAAAACGATACAGCCGATCGCTTATCGCTGCACTTCTTTCCCATTCCCCCCGATCTTCCCGCCCCAATAACTAATTTAACCAAACTGCGGAATTTTTATCGTCAAAATGTCATCCAAGCTGGCGGCGGTATTATATCTATTGATATTGTATCGGTAAAAAATGTATCCGCAATCAAAACTATCTTTAAATTTCCCATGAAATCAACCGGAATGAGGTATATTGGTTCCCTCACTTTTCCCTTTGCCAATTTTAGTTATGTAATTAAGATTGATTGTCCGGAATCCGGGATGACAGGAGTACGAGACTCTCTCGTTCATGCGCTGGTAATCAAAGATTTCGATCCCAAAGATCCGTTTAAAGGATGGTTTGAAGACCCTTACGATAAAACTCGCCAAGATGCAGTGATGTGGAGCAAATCTGACGATGAAAAATACGATAGCCAATTTCCCGATCACCCACTATCGCGGGCGCGTAAATATTTAACTGAAATCCCAACAAACCTTGAATTTACTAACGAAGTATTGCGGGCAAAACCATTTTAAATTTCCCTTTTATGCGCGATGAAAATTCCCGGTTATTGTTAATATTATCCCCCATCGTGGCGATCGCATCCGCCCTCCTCGTCGGTGCCATCTTAATTTCCCTCGCCGGAGCAAACCCCGTAAAAGCTTATACCGTCCTCTTCTCCGAATCCCTGGCAAATTACTACGGTTTCGCCAATACCCTCACCAAAACTGCCCCCTTGCTGCTGGCAGGTTTGGGCGTGCAAGTGGCGCTGAAGGCGGCGCAATTCAATATTGGCGGGGAAGGACAAATTTACATGGGCGGATTGGGCAGCACTCTCGTTGGGTTATCTTTGCAAGGCTGGCCTGCGTGGATTCACGTACCCTTGGCTTTGCTGGGCGGATTTCTGTTTGGTGCTGTTTGGGGTGGAATTCCGGGATATTTGAAAGCGGTACGAGGTGTAAACGAAGTCATCACCACCTTATTACTCAATTATATTGCTATTAACTTGGTGGCTTATCTCGTCAACGAACCGCTGCAAGAACCCAATGCGCCGAGTGCGTATTCTCGCTTAATTTTTGAATCGGCTTGGTTGCCGATTATACTGCCGAAAACCCAAGCCCACGCCGGAATATGGGTAGGGATAATCGCGGCAGGGATAGTGTGGGTGGTGTTAGCGCGATCGCCTCTAGGATACCAAATCGAGGCAGTGGGATTGAACCCGATTGCCGCACGCTACGCCGGGATGTCGGTAAAACGAACAATTATAATTGTGATGGCGCTAGCGGGTGGATTGGCGGGATTGGCTGGTTCTTCCGAGGTAATGGGATTGAAACATCGCTTATTCGAGCAATTTTCACCCGGTTACGGATACGATGCCATTGCGATCGCCTTTCTCAGTCGCGGTAACATTGCCGGTATAGTGGCGACATCCCTCTTTTTCGGCGCTATCCGCAGCGGCGCAAACGCCATGCAACGGGGTGCGGGTGTTCCCGTGACCGTAGTTTACGCGATTCAGGGGTTAACTGTGTTGTTTATTGCCATCAGTTTTGCGATCGAAAGGGGATTTAAAAAGGGGCTAGGGGTTAGGGGCTAGGGGTTAGGGGGAAGAGGGAGAGGGAGGAGGGAGAGGGAGAGGGAGAGGGAAGAGGGAAGAGGAAAGAGGAGGAATTTTTGAATGATTGACTTTCCCTACCCCCTACCCCCTAACCCCTAGCCCCTAGCCCCTAGCCCCTAACTATATCTGCGGTTAAAATAAAAAAATCCAAATGGACAATTTAACCTTTTTCACCGATTACTTAATTGCCAGTTTGCGCCTCTCCGTCCCCTTAGCATTTGCGGCGTTGGGAGGACTTTTTTCCGAACGTTCCGGTGTGTTGAATATTGCATTGGAGGGAATGTTATTATCCGGTGCATTTGCTGGCGCGGCGGGAGCGTTTTTTACTGGCAATGTTTGGGTAGGGATGCTGTCAGCAATTGCCGTCGGGGGAATGGTGGGATTGCTGCACAGCTATCTTTGCGTTACTTTGCGAGTCGATCAATTAGTATCCGGACTTGCGATCAACCTTACCGCCATTGGATTGACTTCCTTTTGGTCGCGGATACTGTTTAATAGCAATCAAGCACAACAATTACCGAGTCTCAAAACAGTCGCAATTCCCATATTGGAAGATATCCCCATTATCGGCAATCTGATTTTCAACCAAGACCCGCTAATTTATTTCCTCTTTCTATTAGTTCCCCTCACCGCTTATCTATTATTTCGTACCAGTTTGGGATTGTCTTTGCGTGCGGTAGGAGAATATCCCCGCGCCGCCGATACTGCGGGAATTTCCGTTAATTTAGTGCGCTACGTAGCGGTGACAATTAGCGGTTGTTTCGCAGGATTGGGAGGTGCTTATCTCGCATTAGTTCACGTCAAATATTTTGCGGAAGGAATGAGTGCGGGGAAAGGATTTATCGCTCTCGCCGCCTTAATTTTTGGCAAATGGCATCCCGTCAGCACCGCTTTTGCTTGCCTCTTATTCGGTGCAACGGAAGCTTTGCAATTGCGAATTCAAGCTTTTAATTTGAATATTCCCTATCAATTTTTAGTGATGTTACCTTATGTAATTGCACTGTTAGCTTTAGTGGGGTTAGCGGGTAAATCAACACCCCCCGCAGCACTCGGAATTCCCTACATTCCAGAAAGTCGCGATCGCTAACATACAGCAACTTTTAAACCAACAACCAAAATCATCATAAACCATTACTATTATTCCACCAAATGCACCCAGAAAAACGTCGATTTTACCGCATTAAATAACCGCTTATCTACCGTCCAAAATTCGCATTTCAATTGTTGCGCTAAAGCGAGATAATGAGCATCGTAGCTTGCTGGCAATCTCATTTGTGCAGCCAGATTCAACGCTTGTCGATGCAATTCTGCGTCACCGTAGAGGGTGATATTGAGATTCAAAGCATCCTGCAAAAGTCGATCTGCTTCTTCTGGCAAAAGTTGTCCCGCAACAGCCAAGCGATGGAACGAATTAGTAATTTCGTAGTAAATTAATGTCGGTGCTACAATTATGTTTTCTGATTCTTCCCACTGATTCCACAGATTGTCAAAAGGAGAATCTGGCGTAAGGTAGATCAGCATACGCACGATGAAACTGGCATCAACACAGACCAAAGTTGATGCCATATTAAGTTTCCTCTGGATAAAACTGCGGAAAACTAGCACTCATGATTTGCTCGGTACGTTCTTCTCGCATTTGATGGATAATATCTTCTACTGGTGGGCTAATAGGTTTCCCACCGCGACGGGCGCTGATTTCTGCTCTATGCTCCTCGATCTGTTTCATTACTTCTCGCCTGTCTGGTTTTTTCAATTTTTCTTCTAAAAGTGTGCGTTCCTCTTTGGAGAGAGTTTCAATAATTTGCGCTAGAGTCTCCACAAGTTTCGCGTTCATTGGTTTAGAGAATTTTTTTATAATCATTATATTACTTTGGTGTGACGGATTGGAGTTATTGGGGTTGGGAAAAAGCGATCGCACCCTTACATCATTTCCAAAATGCGATCGCACCTTTACCATATCGCAAAAACATACAACCCGCGTGGGATTCAAATCCCACGCTAATAGCGCAAGTCCTCTGAAAGAGGACTGTTAATCGCAAATATTCAGTCCACTTGAGTGGACTTTAGCTATGAGCCAGGGGTTTGAACCCCTGGCGGTTGTAATGCGTAGCGCATCAACCCCAGCCGGGTGTAATGCGTAGTGTAAAATTTATTGAATTTATTTTAATTATCGATCGCACTCCCACCCTCACCTCATCACAAAATGCGATCGCACCTTCACCATATCGCGCTACCCATTATACCCGCGTGGGGTAAATCGCACTACGCATCTCACCCGCGTGGGATTCAAATCCCACGCTAATAGCGCAAGTCCTCTGAAAGAGGACTGTTAATCACAAATATTCAGTCCACTTCAGTGGACTTCAGCTATGAGCCTGGGGTTTGAACCCCAGGCGGTTGAAAACCGTAGCGCGTCAACCCCAAGCGGTTGTAATGGGTAATCAAAAATCTCAGATGAATTTATTTTAATTATCGATCGCACTCCCACCCTCACCCCATCAGAAAATGCGATCGCCCTCAGCAAAGCAAAAGTACCGCATCATCGATATTTCGGTCAAAACGCATCAGCTTTATTTTGGCGTACCCCTACCTCCTGCTTGGCAAAATCTCCACCTTCTGCTAGATGAGCTATCCTAGAAGAATCTTTAGCTGAATTTGCTTTGAGGGTAAATCCCATGAGTTGGGAAAAAGTAGGCGCGATCGCAGGCGTTATCGGTGTTCTGATTGCTGCTGCTGGTCTGGGATACGCTGTGGCGACGGATTGGACGCCTACCCTATTTGGCGGTAAGAACGATCGCTTTTCTTGCCAACTTTCGGCTGATACGAGTCGCGGCGGTGAAGTTTGGACGGTGGTTTATCATCACGATAAGGGTCAGCAGCCTTGGCTGAAAATGGTTAATACTTTTGGCGATGACTGGAATACTCAGAAAAGATGTGAGACAATTTCCGATCGCTTGGAAGGTTTTCGCAAGGATGGTTTGATTGCTCTCGATTATCGGAACGACCCCAACACGCCGATGCAAGCGGTGATTTGCGCTAAAACTAAGCTCAGTCCTACTGGTTGTTCTTTAGTCGTGACCCTGAAACCTTTGGCAGATGGCTATGAGTCTCTGCGGGATATGACAGAGGCGCTGCGAAATCGTGGTAGTGTTGAACAAAGTAGTAGTTCTGTGGCAGTTGCACCTAGTTTTTCCAGATCTTCCCCTGTGATTAATTTGGGAAGTCTATTGGCAGAGGAAGATCTCAAGGCTGGTTCTGGAGATAAGTGATTTGGTATTATTTCGATCGCCCTAGTTTGGTTAATAAGTTTTGGCGGTTGTCGATCGCATATTGCTCGTTAGGATCAAGCTTAATCGCTTTATCGTAAGATGCGATCGCTTCCTCATACCGTTTCAACTTCTCTAGCGCAACGCCTCGACCAGTCCAAGCTTCAGGGTCGTCAGGTTTAAATTGAATGGCTTTATCGTATGATGCGATCGCATCCTCATACCGTTTCAAATCATCTAGCGCATAGCCTCGACCATACCAAGCATAAGCATAGTCAGATTTGAATTGAATCGCTTTGTCGTATGATGCGATCGCATCCTCATACCGTTTCAAATAATTTAGCGCATTGCCTCGGTTATTCCAAGCATCAGGGTCGTCAGGTTTGAATTGAATGGCTTTGTCGTAAGATGCGATCGCATCCTCATACCGTTTCAACTCCCGTAGCGCAATGCCTCGGTTAATCCAAGCATCAGAGTAGTCAGGTTTGATTTGAATGGCTTTGTCGTAAGATGCGATCGCTTCCTCATACCGTTTCAAATTATATAGCACATTGCCTCGGTTATTCCAAGCTTCATGCTTGTCAGGTTTGAATTGAATCGCTTTGTCGTAAGATGCGATCGCATCCTCATACCGTTTCAACTCCCCTAGCGCAATGCCTCGGTTATACCAAGCTTCATGCTTGTCAGGTTTGAATTGAATCGCTTTATCGTAAGATGCGATCGCATCCTCATACCGTTTCAACTCCCCTAGCGCAATGCCTCGGTTATACCAAACTTCATGCTTGTCAGGTTTGAATTGAATCGCTTTATCGTAAGATGCGATCGCATCCTCATACCGTTTCAACTCCCCTAGCGCATAGCCTCGGTTATACCAAGCTTCATGGTAGTCAGGTTGGAATTGAATGGCTTTGTCGTAAGATGCGATCGCATCCTCATATTTTTGAGACGCAATCAAATCATTCCCACTATTCCAAAAATCTGTAGCCGTAGTCTCAATAGACTTAGCCAGACCGGAAATATTTACCTTATAAATATTACTCGGAATACCCCACTTAAAAGTACCAACTTCCGCCCCGACTTCATTCGAGTCTGGATTTCCCGTAGACTGCTGCTGAGACGGCGGACTTTCCCCCTTCAATTCTGACAACTTAGCAATTTCCACATCGCTGCGACCGTGAACGGCAATTACCTCCGCCGCCTGATTCACCACAGGCCCGCCACTCATCCCGCCAGCAGTGGTAGTCTGATAAGAAATACCATAACCATCAACGGTATTTTCGATCGCTGTTACCGATCCACCCACAAACTGCTTTACCAATTTACCCGCACGCCGAGGAAATCCATCTATATATATAGTGTCTCCTTTCTTCACCCGATCCGAATCTCCCAACTTCAAAGCTGGATAAGCGCAATTTTCACTTCCCGCCTCAAAGGTGACAATAGCCAAATCCTGATTTGGGAAGCGTTGAACTTTAGTATCCTTCCAAATTTTCCCATCTGGCGTTTGCACCTGCACTTTCCCACCCACAGGTACGACATGACGCGCCGTGAGAATAGTGCAAACTTGCTTATCCCCAGCTACAAAAAAGCCAGTTCCATGTCCGGCTTGGTCTGGGTAATTGATTAGAACAACACTACCTTCGACTTGGTTAGCAATTTCGCTACTCGAAAGTTGCTTACTGCCACAGCCAGACAGAAGCAAAGCGATGCAGCCAGAGGAAAGCAACCAGCGATAAGATAGCATACTCACCAAACACAGGTGTAATGAGTTTTACCCATTGTGGCATTTGTAGCATCGATCGTGTTGGCGTCATTGATACCATCGCTGTAGGGGCGAAGCATACCCTTCGGGAACTGCTTCGCAGAACGGGCGACAATTTCTGTATCTCAAAAATTTTCATATTCGTAGGCCATAGCCTGCCGTCAGGCATATGCTTCGCCCTGCCCCACATAGGCGCTAAAGCGCAACAACGTACCTAGAGTGCCATTGTTTCACCAAAATTCAGCCATTATTATATAGATGCGGTTTCAGAAGGATAAGAAATCTTGGCTTTACCGTTATTATTCAGAGTCTTCACCAGTTCTTTCCGCAACTCTTCCAAAAACATCGCATCATTGGTGATATCGGAAATCTCATCTTCATCCAAATCTCGATCATCGAGGCTGTCTCGATATGCCTTAATCCGATAATCGAGAGCTTCAATAATAAACTTTGTTGCTTTTGGCGATAATTCCATCGGAGCTTCCTTTGTCAACTATAAACTAAAAATTAATCAAAACAGTAATTCGACAAACATTAACTCACTTTATAGAAAGACGCGCCTATCAGTCGCAACGCTGCTTTGTACTCATCCACAAGCATAGTGTAACTTGGCTCCCACGACCAGTGGTTGCCGTAGTCATTAATTGGGGTTAGTTCACTGGGAATGTCAGTACCCGCATCTAATTTCCACCAGTTTTTACCCGCGCCTTGGGTGGCGAAGGTGGAAATGCCTCCTGAATTTGCTACCACCCAAACTCGATCGTTCTGTTCGTAAGTTTCCACATCCTGGCTGCGAACATTATCCATTCTGGGGGAATTAGCATTGCCCTGTCGATAAAGAGCGATCGGCGTTTTCCTCATTTCTGACTCTTGACTTTTGACTATCATATTTAAATAGGATAGAACCGATCGCCTTTCTTTCTTCTCACCCCAGTTCGGACGATCGCATTCTTTATCTGGAAAAACTAATTCAAAATAACGGCTACAATCGCTATGCTTATGAAGGCGTCGCCCGTCATTTGGAAATCAAGTCTCGCTTGGAAAAACTCCTGGCAGAGGAAAAAGAGCGCACAAGAAGAGATTCTAGAAGATAATATATCTTTTTTCGCGATGACTCTGACCGGAGAATAATCTAATCTCATACAAGATGGCAGATTAGTTTGGAAATTTAAATCAAATCTCAATTTTGACCCCGATCGCACAGATAACTAATTAAGAAAAATTCCTATTTATTAAACCTACTTGCGCGATTTGAGCGATTTAGTATAGACTGAATACTAATGATAAATTAGACTTTTTTTACCAATTTTCCAGCATAGCTACGGAACAATAAGCGTTTCAGAGACATCGCGACCGAGAGAAAAGCCATTTTCCACCAAGATAAAGCCATCACGAATCACGAGTTTCCAGAGAGAGCGATCGATCCCGATCGGAGACAGACTTGACAAAAGAGGCATTGTATGCTTCACTCACGAAAAATCTACAGCTACATCTGTGTTCATCTGTGTTCATCTGTGGATATCTGTGGTAAAAAATCTTTTTAGGATACACTGCGAGTGCGATCGTCTGTTAAGTCTCTCCCGTGGGAAGTTTTGGTTGATTTTTTTACCACAGATGAAGAGTGATGAACACGGATGAACACAGATGTTTTTTTTGTCTGTCGCGGATGTTTCGGATAATTTCTTATGGCTGGTAACTAACCCGATAAATACGGTTATTCGCTTCCTCGGTAAATAGCAAACTCCCATCTGGTAGAACTAACACACCGACCGGACGCCCCCAAGTTGTGGGTGCTGCGGGGTCTAGCAAAAACCCGGTGACAAAATCTTCGTAATATCCCAAAGGGCGATCGTTATCGCCGAACGGAACAAACACAATTTTGTAACCAGTACCCCGGTCGCGATTCCAGGAACCGCGAAAAGCGACAAAAGCACCGTTGCGATATTTTTCCGGGAATGTCTTACCATCGTAAAACTGGATTCCCAAAGCAGCAGAGTGCGCTTGAAAAAGTACATCCGGCGATTTTGTTCGACTTGCCAAATCGGGACGATCGCTCTTTCCATCTTTAACACGACGCGGGTCGAGTTTATTGGGAGTCAGGTAAGCGTAAGGCCAACCGTAAAATTCTCCCTGCTGTATCCGCGTCAGATAATCGGGAACCAAGTCATCGCCCAAACCATCCCGTTCGTTGACGGTTGTGTAAAGTTCTCCCGTTTTGGGATGAAAATCTAGTCCGACCGGGTTACGCAAACCAAAAGCGAACGTCTGACGGTTGGAACCATCCAAATTCATCACCTGCACCGAAGCGCGAGGTAATGGTTCTTCATCCACATTAGAACGAGAACCGATCGAAACATACAACTTTTTTCCATCCGGCGCAACCACCACATTGCGCGTCCAATGTTGGCGATATCCTCCCGGAGTCAGTTCGGTAATTTTTTCTCCCGTTCCGGAAAGTTGCTCTTGTCCTCTAGTATAAGGAAAGCGCAAAACTTCGCCTGTATTACCGACGAAGAAGTATTTGTCTGCAAAAGCCATGCCGAAGGGAATATTTAACTTATTTTGGGATGTCGCAAATGTTTTCTTCACATCCGCAACGCCATCCCCGTTCGTGTCGCGCAACAAACTAATCCGATTTTGTCGAGTTTCCGTCACCAACACATCGCCAGTCGGAGTCATCGCTAACCAACGCGGTGCATCTACATTATCCGCAAAAACGTTAACTTTAAACCCTGTCGGTACGCGCAACGTCGGGTTATTCGGAATCGCGACAACTTTGGGAGACTTAGACGCGCTTTGGGTAGCGAAAGGTGGCGGTAAGGAAGCAGAGTTGATGCGGATGGGTGTCGGCGAGAGGGGTGCCGATCGCACCGCAGAATTGCTAGGATTAGCAGCGCGTTCTCCTGACTGCGCCCTATCTCCCTGATTTGTGGAAGCGCGAGTTAAGTTACACGCACTTGCTGTTGTCAGCAATAAAACTAACGTTACCCAGTGCAAAAATTTCATGCCTAATCTATATTGCTAATTTCTCCATCCCCTAACCCCTAGCCCCTAATCCCTAGCTTCTTTTCTATGCGTTTGATTTCACTCGATGTCTTTCGAGGCATTGCGATCGCAGGCATGATTCTTGTCAACATGGCTGGCGTCGCCGACAAAGTTTACCCCTTCCTAGAACACGCCGACTGGAACGGCTGCACCTTCGCCGATTTAGTCTTTCCCTTCTTCCTCTTTATCGTTGGTGTAGCGATGGCCTTCTCCCTCTCTAAGTACACCAAAACCAAACACCCAACTGCCTCTGTCTATCGGCGGATTATCACTCGCAGCCTCATCCTCTTCCTCCTGGGTTTATTGCTCAACGGTTTTTGGAATTACGATTTGAGCAATATCAGAATCATGGGCGTATTGCAGCGCATCAGTCTCGCCTACCTACTTGCGGCGATCGCTATTCTCAACTTACCGCGAAAAGCGATCTGGGCGCTAATTTTACTTATCCTCATCGGCTACTGGGCGGCGATGATTTATATTCCCGTTCCCGATTACGGTGCTGGTGTTCTTACACGAGAAGGAAATTTCGGAGCTTATGTCGATCGTCTCATCATTCCGGCAGCACATCTATATAAAGGAGATAATTTCAACTCGATGGGAGACCCGGAAGGACTCTTCAGCACCTTACCGGCAGTTGCCACAACACTCGTTGGCTATCTGACCGGCAAATGGCTGCGCGACGAACCGATTACCACGCGCACGAGTATTAATTTAGCATTAATTGGCATTATTTGTCTAGTTCTCGGTTGGGATTGGGGTTTCTTCTTCCCCATCAACAAAAAACTCTGGACAAGTTCCTACGTTCTCTACTCCGTTGGTGCGGCGATGCTATTACTCGCAGCTTGTTATGAATTAATCGAAATCCGCGAACTCCGCCGTTGGGGAAAACCTTTTGAAGTGCTGGGATTGAATGCCATTTTTATATTTGTCGCTTCCGTTTTGGCAATTAAAATTATGGTAAAAACCCATATCGGTACTGGCGATAACGCACCCACTACTTACAATTGGATTTACGAACATCTTTTTGGGGGTGGAATGAACGGTTCCCTCTTATTCGCCACAGTCACGTTACTATTTTGGTTGGCAATTGCCTATCTCATGTATTGGCGGCGTTGGTTTATCAAAGTCTGATTCACCTTTGAAGCTGTACTGCATTTTCACGACATATTGTAGAGTGCGTCAGATATGTAAATTTCCCCGATAATTTTCACTGGTCTGTCTGACGCACCTGACACCTATAATTAGTAGTTTAAATACCAAACAGCTTACATCATATCCGGTTGCCTCGGTACCGTCAAAGTATCTGTGTTCATCTGTGTTCATCTCTTTTCATCTGTGGTTAAATTTTCACCAACAACCATTACCCAATATTATTGGATCGCTTTTCATTTCAGTTAATACTCAACTCATTAAATATCGCGAGCGAAAGAACGAAATCGACGATAAAAATACACACCCAGCTAGTCACAACTGCTGCTTTGGTAGAAGCACTCACACCCTTTGCCCCGCCTTTAGTAGTGAGTCCCCAACCGCAACCAATCATCGCTATCATTCCGCCAAAAACGAAAGCTTTGATAACGACGCCAAACAAATCTTTTAATTCTAAAAAATCCCGGACAGAATCCAGAAACACCTCCACAGGTAAATGGTAAAAATAGAATGCGACAAACACACCTCCCCCTATGCCTGCAAACAATGAAAAAACACTTAAAATAGGCAACATCAAACAACAGGCGATCGCACGCGGAATAACCAAATAATCAATCGGATTTGTTCTCAACATATACAAAGCATCAATTTGCTCTGTTACTTGCATTTCTCCTATTTCTGCCGCAAAAGCCGCACCCACTTGTCCCGCAACCACACTCGCTGTTAAAACTGGTGCTAATTCCCGACAAAAAGCTAAGGCAAATGCACCTCCTACCGCCGAAAGCGCCCCATAACGAATTAATTCTCGCGCCGATTGAATTGTAAAAATCATCCCGGCAAAATAGGCGATTATCAATACTGAATTCAGGGAACCGAGTCCTACATTTGCCATATGTTCCATGATATTGCGGCTATCAACTTTACCTTTGAGCAAGCGCACAACTACTTGACCCATCAATAATAAAGTTGCTAAAAATCTTTCTCCCCATTGATGTCCGAAATCATCTTCCCAATTAGCTGAATTTATAGATAAGTTTCTTGCCTTTACATCGGTATTATTACTTTTGTCAATCTGTTGGCGATCGCTTATCTCGACTTTTTTTAAATCAAGTTTATTTTGTTTAGTAAAAAGTAGTTTATTTGCCCACTTTGCTCCCTGATGCCTGCGAGACTTTACCATTTAAGTTTCCTTGTCACAGATTTTGATAACTATGTCAAAATAGATTACGTTATTGTTCCCATCTCACAGGCTAAAAGTAATGTAAATTTACCAATTTTATACCAGATCGTCCAATTGTCGCAACGCGGCGACAAGTTCCAGAAGAATTCCCAACATCGGTCAAAAGGGCGATCTACTAAATCGTACTCAAAACTGCATACCGTAACAATGCAAGGCGCGTTTAACTTTGCTGCTAATTCTCAAGTTTCTCTAAGGTGACGAAAAGCCTTTTCCCCGATGTGACGATCGCGATGAAGAGGGTGGAACTCGTGCATCGCATCCGCCTGCACTGCGGCAATTTGACATTGGCGATACCGTTCCAATTCCCAGTTTCCCTCAACCCCAAATAAAGCTTCTCTGAAAAGGATTTTCCCGGTATGCAATCTTCGCAATATGCCAGCACGAAATTCCTTTAAATTCCTCCCTCTCCCGTTCTTTTCATCATCGGCGCGGATCTGTTGCCGGTGCGCGATCGACCAACAGCACATCATCCTCTTGAACTAACACCGTGATTAATGGTAAATTGCGTCTGGCAGGCCCTTTAGTTACCTTACCTTGGGCATCAAATGTCGCACCGTGACAGGGGCAAACAAAAACATTTTTTTCCGTCTTCCATTCCACAGTACATTTGTGGTGCGGACAACTGGGATTGATTGCGTAACCGGCTAGTTTCGGTCCATCATTAACTACTAGATATGTTGGTCTCGGCAATCCTTGTACCAGCACCGGACGACCCGCTACCGCACTTGCCAGCAAAGTACTTTCTTGTAAGTGTTTGCCATTACTATCCAGCGCCGGTACGCCGCGAAGATAATTTTGACAAGCTTCGCTGTTCCGGTTTTGAGTGCAAGGTGTGGTAGTATTTCTTCGTTCGTGGCTCAAACTCTTCTCCGGTAGCATCCAGCCAAGGGCAACAGTTCCAGCCGTCCCAAATACCATATATTTTAAAAATTCTCGCCGATTTTTATCGCTAATTTTATTTTCCATGAACTCTCCTGATTGCCGCTTATTCAAATTAGGATTTGATTCTTTTATACATTATCATATTTGCCCATAAAAGTAAATCAATTTTACATAAATTTAATTTTATTGGATGATTCGATCGGTCAGAAATACCAAGAATCGAAGCGCTTTATATCCATTAAAAAAGGCAAATACCAAAATATGATATTTTTGAAATTTAAAAATGTATTTAAATCTAAAACGAGAGCGCTTGCGGCCATAAAAATCATCAACTATATTAGACAGAAAAGCGGGATTTTAAAGTTCCCGCCAAACATTATCTAGATCGATCCCCCGCAGCGCAGTTAAAAATGTAGTGCGCTCGCCTATGGCCCATACCCGAATATACTTTTGATAAAACAGGAGAGTACGATCGTCATTATTCCCAGAGAAACAATGGCAGAGAGCAGCATTTTTACACCCCTGCCCACAGAAGATGGCTCCTTTACCTTCTTTTCCGCTGAATTTGGCGAAAGCTTTCACAGTGCGTCAGGTGCGATTGAAGAAGCCGAACTTAAATTTGTCAATCCAGTGGCTTTAAGATCCAAAGCTGTGCAACCGAGCTTGCGGCTGTTGGATATTTGTTACGGTTTGGGTTATAACACAGCTGCTGCCTTGGCGGCT
This sequence comes from Aerosakkonema funiforme FACHB-1375, assembly GCF_014696265.1. GTDB lineage: Bacteria > Cyanobacteriota > Cyanobacteriia > Cyanobacteriales > Aerosakkonemataceae > Aerosakkonema > Aerosakkonema funiforme_A. The sequence goes on from NZ_JACJPW010000001.1 coordinate 150,768, forward strand.
ATTTGGGAAGTTAATCCCAGCTGCCGCGTAGAGCTAATGGCACTAGAGTTAGACCCAACGGTACCAAAAGCGGCGATCGCACACAACTTAACCGACACCTGGCTTCATCCCATCCCGGAAATTCTTGCCCAGTTAGCTGCCGATCGCCAAGTAAAAACAACCCAGCTGCAAGCAAACTTGCTAATTGGCGACGCCAGAATCACAATTGAGCAGATCTGTCAAAGCTTCCAGGCAGATGCCATTTTTCTCGACCCTTTTTCCCCACCCAAGAATCCCCAACTGTGGACGGTAGAATTTTTGGGATTAGTAGCCAAATGCCTCAAACCAGAAGGTATTCTCGCCACTTATTCTTGTGCCGCCGCAGTGCGATCGGCATTGATGGCAGCTAATTTGCAAATAGGTTCCGCACCACCAGTAGGCAGGCGCTCTCCAGGTACAGTGGCTTGTAGGAGCAGGTTGCCAACTCCTACCTACCTGCCGCCACTCTCCCAACAAGAACAAGAACACTTACAAACTCGTGCTGCCATTCCCTATCGCGATCCAAATCTTTGCGATCCGGCTGAAACAATTCTACTCAGGCGTAAAATAGAACAAGGAACTTCTTCTCTAGAACCAACCGCCCAGTGGAAAAAGCGCTGGTTATTCACCCAAAATTAAGTTACCGTATTCCACAAGCCTGACTCCACAGGCAAGCGGAAGATTTGCGATCGAGATCGCAACTACCCCAATCGCTTATCACAGCCTTAAGGTTAGTTATATGCTGGTATAGGGTAAGGGTTCTACCAATCTATGTTTACGCAAATAAATCATTGAATTCTGTAGCCTACAGAGCAAATAATCCCTTGCTCTTTGTGAAATAGTTGACTTACTCTTCAGATACAGTGAAAATCCTCGAACTATTAGGAAGGCGACTGTGGCCTTGAGTCCTCGTTTTGATACTGATTCCGGCTCGTGTGGCGGTAATATTTTTAAGCCGCCGCATGAGCCAACAATTTTCGATCCATTCGGCGCTTCAACGTCTTTCAGTATATCCTCGCCAACCCCAGATAGCGGCGAATCAGAACAGCCAAAAATTCTTGTGGTTGACGATCATCCGGCCAGTCGGATGACAGCAGCAGCATTACTGGCGGTGGAAGGTTATGAAGTGTTAGAAGCAGAGAATGGACCGACAGCCCTAAATATGGTTTTGGAATCCAAACCAGACGTCATCCTACTGGATGTAATGATGCCAGGAATGGATGGGTTTGAAGTTTGCCGACAGTTAAAGCAAGATGAACAAACACGGTTAATCCCGGTAATTTTTATTACCGCACTCAACGATAGAAGATCCCGCATCCGAGGCATAGAAGCAGGGGGAGACGACTTTCTCACCAAACCCTTCGATCGCTTAGAACTCGCAGCTCGCGTTAAGTCGCTGGTACGGCAAAAGCGTCTCAACGAAGACTTAGACCATGCAGAACAAGTCGTATTCTCGATCGCCCGGGCGATCGAAAGCCGCGACCCCAACACCGGCGACCACTGCGAAAGGTTAGTGGATATGGGTAAAGCCTTCGGCGAATATCTCCACCTTTCCCGCGCAGATATTCGCGACTTGATGTGGGGAGGATACCTGCACGACATCGGCAAAGTGGGTATCCCTGATGCTGTGTTGCTCAAAAAAGGAAAATTTACTCCCGAAGAACTGGAGATCATGAAGCAGCACGTCATCATCGGCGAAAAAATTTGCCAACCGCTGCGGACAATGCGAGGCGTACTCCCGATCATCCGCCATCACCACGAACGTTGGGATGGCACCGGTTATCCCGATCGCCTTGCCGGTAACGATATTCCCTTGCTAGCTCAAGTATTTCAAATTATCGATATTTACGACGCCCTGACCAGCGAACGTCCTTACAAAAAAGCATTTACGCCAGCAGAAGCACTGGGAATTATTGATGAAGAAACAGCAAAAGGTTGGCGAAACCCCAAACTTGTGTCTCAATTTACGGAATTTATTCACACTATTGGCCAGAGAAAAACTCAAAAGTCATAGTAGCTACAGAATGACTCCAAGCGCGGTATACTCCGTGGGGAGTAGACTGACTCAAGAAAAATGGTAGCGGTAGCAATTTTAGCGGCGGGACGCGGGACGCGGATGAAATCGGATCTGCCCAAGGTACTGCATTCCTTGGGTGGGCGATCGCTCATTGAAAGAATTATTCTCACAGCGTTGGAGATCGAACCGAAAAGGCAGCTGGCAATCGTCGGATATCAAGGAGAAAAGGTGAAAGCAGCCCTCCAACATATCCCAGATTTGGAATTTGTCGAACAAACCGAACAATTGGGAACAGGACACGCAGTTCAACAATTACTGCCCCATCTCGAAGGTTTCCAAGGCGACCTGCTGGTTTTAAATGGGGATGTTCCCCTACTGCGATCGCAAACGCTCAAACATCTCATCGAAACTCATCAGCAGCATCACAATGCCGTCACCCTATTAACCGCCCACGTACCCAATCCGCAAGGGTACGGTCGGGTATTCTGCGACGGCCAAAATCTAATTAAACAAATTGTCGAAGACCGAGACTGCAATGCAGCCCAAAAGCAAAATCATCGCATTAATGCAGGAATATATTGCTTCAACTGGCCTCAATTAGCAAAAGTCCTGCCCCAACTGCAAGCCAACAACAACCAAAAAGAATACTACCTCACTGACGCCTGTAACTTGATGCAACCGGTAATGGCGGTAGATGTAGAAGACTATGAGGAAATTTTGGGGATAAACGATCGCAAGCAACTGGCAACAGCTTACGAGATCTTGCAAGAGCGAGTCAAAGATAAGTGGATGGCTGCCGGTGTCACCATCATTGACCCAAAGAGCGTCACCATCGATGATACGGTGCTGTTGGAACCCGACACAATCATCGAACCTCAAACTCATTTGCGCGGTCAAACAGTCATTAAATCTGGCAGCAGAATTGGCCCTGGCAGTTCGATCGAAAACAGTCACATTGGGGAAAATGTCACTATACTTTATTCCGTTATTAGTGACAGTGCAGTACAATCGGGTAGCAGGATTGGCCCTTACGCCCACCTGCGCGGTCACGTCGAAGTAGGTAACGGTTGTCGCATCGGCAATTTTGTCGAACTGAAAAATACTGCTTTGGGCGATCGCAGCAACGTCGCTCACCTATCATATCTGGGAGACACAACCGCAGGAGAGCGCGTTAATATCGGTGCCGGCACAATTACCGCCAACTACGACGGAGTGAACAAACATCAAACCAAAATAGGCGATCGTACCAAAACCGGTTCCAACAGCGTCCTCGTCGCCCCAATCACATTAGGATCGGATGTCACTGTCGCCGCCGGTTCGACTGTCACAGAAGATGTGCCAGATGACAGTTTGGTAATTGCCCGTGCCCGTCAAGTTGTCAAACCCGGTTGGCAGTTAAAAACGAGTCAAGACACAGAGTAAGTCTAGACGATCGAACATTTACCCAAATATAGAAAAGTTGGTAGATATTAATCTGCCAACTTTTCACTTAACAAAAGCGTGTTGTTGTGGTAAGATTTAAGACACAAAACCTGTTAGTTCATTGCCAGTCCATTCCAGTGTATCTCCCATCTGTTCCCCAGTATGATAGGCGGCAAGAAGAACTTCGCTAGTTTTGCCCCAAGCGATCGCACCCGTAGCATCAAGACCGATCGCACCTAAATCTCGCCCGCGATCGCGCGATTCCGTAAAACTGCGATTTATTGCCGCTGCCAAAGACATCCCATCCGTCACTCGCACCACAATTCGCGCCGCCAGACACTCATCGATAATGTCTTCCCCAATACCAGTACAGCTAATACCTGCAAAAGCATTCGCATAATTCCCAGCAGGCATCGCCGAATCACTGACCCGACCAATTCGTTCAAATCCCTTGCCACCAGTCGAAGTACCAGCTGCCAAGCAACCCTGACTGTCCAAAACTACCACCCCAATAGTACCGCGTCCGGCGCTACTTTCCGCCACCAATTCTTTTTCAGCTACCACCCCAGCCATTTCCTTGACAAAATTCTCATCCCGTTCCAACATCCACTCCTTCAAGCGAATATCCGTCAAAGGATTGTAGATCGGAACTTGCAACTCCCGCACCAACTCAGCCGATCCGCAATCCGACAGCACGCGATCGGGAGAAGATTGTAAAAATTGCGCCAGAAAAATCGGATTTTGCACTCGCGCTACATTGATTACACCGCTGAAACGCTGCGCCGCCCCATCCATCAACGAAGCGCTCATCCGAATTTGACCGTCAGATTGCAACACAGAACCCGTCCCCGCATTAAAGCGAGGGTCGTCCTCCAATAACTGGCAACCCCGAATCACCGCTGCACTGGCACTTGCTCCCGCCAACAGCATCGGATAAACTTCCTCTAATACCTGATAAAGTGATTTGCGTACTGCCTCAACACCTCCTTTCCCCTTCAGAGAGCTACCTGCACCACCGTGAATAATTAGCTTAGGTTGTACTTTGTCAGTTTTCATTTGTGAGTAGTCAGTTGTCAATTGTTAGTTGTTAGTTGTCAGTTGTTCCGGCGACGGCGACAACGTTCCGAGCAATACTTCACATCATCCCAGCAATCAGCCCATTTTTTCCGCCAAGCAAATGGACGCTGACAGACAGGACAAACTTTTGTGGGTAAATCCGATTTCAAGCGCTGGCGTGCCATGTTAAGTTAACGATACTATTGTTAATCAAATTTTACGGGAACCAAGTACAGACACACTAATGGAAGACACAGCCTTAGCGCAGGTGCGAATAGTGCTGGTGAGACCGATCGGCCCCTTAAACGTGGGTGCGGTCGCCCGCGTCATGAAAAATATGGGCCTGAGTCAGCTAGTATTGGTAGACCCTCAATGCGAGCATTTGGGGGAACAAGCTAGAACTATGGCACTTCATGCCGCAGACATATTGGAATCCGCGCAACTCTTCACCAGCTTGCCCGAAGCCTTGCAAAGCTGTGCCAGAGCGATCGCCACCACAGCACGCGATCGACGATTATCCCTGCATCTGGAAGCACCCCGCACCGCCTTACCCTGGCTGCTAGAAGGAAGGCCATCGGCCTTAATTTTTGGCCCCGAAGACCGAGGCTTGAGCAACGACGATTTAAAATATGCCCAGCGATTTATACGCATTGCTTCCAGCGATGCCTATCCCTCATTAAACTTGGCGCAGGCAGTCGGCATTTGCTGTTACGAACTTTACCAATCGATCGGAGAAGGAGAAAGGGATATCACCCCCCAACCTTTTGCTGAGGAAAATAGCGCAAGCTTGGAAATGTTAGAGCAGTACTATCAGCAACTAGAATCAGTCCTATTGAAAATAGGTTATCTTTATCCCCATACAGCTACATCGCGGATGGCCAAATTTCGGCTGCTGTTTAATCGCGCCCAGCCATCTACAACAGAAGTGGCTATGCTGCGAGGCATTCTCAGCCAGATAGAATGGGCCTTATCTACCCGTTCTGCAAGTGTGTCAAATGCCCCTTTACCTTCAGAAAAATCTTAAAAGTCAGTCATAGCTTCCCTGATAAGAATACATCTGTGATGTAGTACAGTTTTTTGGGTCTAGTATCGCGTAGCAGGATATCTGCTATCTGCAATCCGAAGTTAACTTTCTAAGAGGTGTCATCCGTGGCAGCGTCCGAGAAGGGCCATCCTCGTCGCCGGCGGCGACGGCAGCTTAAACAACAGCAAGTGCCTAATTGGCAGGAAATAGCCCGGACACCAACCGATCGGTCTGGGTTATCGAAACCCCGACAATCTATGGGAAGGGGTTCTTCTGCATCACAGCGTCGATCGCCCAGGACTCAAGGGCAAAGCCGCGATCGCTTGCACTGGTGGGAAAAACTGTTCGGTCAACCCGACCGCTCGCCAGCAACCCCAGCTAAAAAGCAGAAGGGAAGCAAGGTTGTCAGGAAGGGTAATATCTCCAATCTTTCCCTCAGACAAACAACCGCAAATGATGACTTGTGGGATGGCTTAAATATATTGCCGCCCCAGTCACCGGATCGAAATAGGTTTGGTTTAACTTCTGTCCCCCCTGTCCCACCACCCAGAGACAGAATAAGACCCACCGCTATCCCCCCCTTTCCCCAAATCCGGACGAGTAGGAATGCCAAAGATATTCCCCTACTCAAAAGCCAACAGCGAAAATCGAAAATGCAGAATGATGGCAGCCGTCGTCCTCCCCGAAAAAGCTTGGTAGCCTTACCGCCGCCTCAGAGGCAGCCAAAAAGTCCTATTCTTAAGAACGATCGTCGTCAAGAGAGCAAAAAAGCAGGACAGGAAAGAGTCAGAAAATCCCCTCAGCGGCTTCGTTCCGCAGATTCTGCCATCATTTCCTCCGTCCATCCCAGCCGAAATCCAGTTAAGAGCGGCTCGTTGCCACAGCAGCGCCGCAACTTCCCCTCCACGCTGGTTTACGGAACGCGCTTACTCATTTTGGGAATTGGTCTGGGTGTCGTTGTCGGCACAATGCTATCGATTTGGAACCCAGTTAACCGCCAGCCAGGTGGAGTTTCCAGTACGCCCAATCCTTCCCACAATAGTAATGTTGTGGCAGATATTAGTTTGAAGCCAGCCTCTACGTTAGGAGATAATCTCATGACGCTCAGGCTGACTCAAGAAATACCGCCTCTAAGGAATGCAATACAGTCTTTAATGACTGAGTATTCACAATTGGCTCCCGCAATATTTATCCTCGATCTCGATACGGGTACTTATCTAGACTGGAAGGCGACTTCCCCCTTAGCGGCGGCTAGCACGATTAAAGTACCGATTCTAGTGGCCTTTTTCCAAGATGTAGATGCTGGCAAAATCCGCTTAGATGAAGAACTGACGCTACGAGAAGAAGATAGAGCCGATGGTTCCGGTAAAATGCAGTATAAGCAGCCCGGAACAAAGTTTAGGGCTCTGGAAACGGCAACTCAAATGATTATCAACAGCGATAACAGCGCCACCAATATGCTGATCGCTCGCTTGGGAGGTTCGCAAGTACTAAATCAGCGTTTCCGAGAGTGGGGACTGACAGCAACTGAGATTCGCAACAAACTACCGGATATAGAAGGAACGAATACCACGAGTGCCAAAGAGTTAGCAACATTGATGGCGCGGGTAAACCAAGGCCAGTTGGTATCCCTGCGATCGCGCGATCGTCTCCTCGATATTATGCGCCGAACAGTCAATAACTCTCTCCTGCCACGCGGGCTCGGAAAAGAAGCCACAATTGCTCACAAAACCGGTAATATTGGTTCTATGCTCGCTGATGTAGGCTTAATCGATTTACCGAGCGGCAAGCGTTATATTGCATCTGTGATGGTTCAACGTCCGCGCAACGATACGCGAGCAACACAACTGATCAACAAGATCTCTCGCGTAACCTATCAATACTTCAGCAAACCGATCCCCACTCCTAAGTTGCCTATTGGAGATGGGTCTCCACCGGATACTTCTATTCCTTCTCCCGTCACCCCCACCAATCGGTTGGAAGAAACCCAGTCTGTTAATGCTCGCAATCGGGACTAGGGGCTAGGGGATAGGGACTAGGGGCTAGGGGTTAGGGGCTAGGGGAAGAGTGGGGGAGTGGGGGAGTGGGGGAGTGGGAGAATAAATCTTTTCCCTTTTCCCTTTCCCATCTCCCTATTACTCTTCTTTTTGACTTTTAACTTTTGACTTTTGACTTTTTCCCTCTTCCCTAGTTCCTAGCCCCTATCCCCTATTCCCTCTCTTCCAGCATTCGCCAAATTTCCTGCAACATCGACTCCAATCCGATATGGCTGACAGCAGAGATCTGGAAAACAGGAACCTGGCTGATATCTTGGAGTTTAGATGCGATCGCTTCCACATCGCGATCGTCTCCTACCGCATCCATTTTGTTGAGTGCTAGAATTTGCGGGCGTTGTGGCAATCCTCTGCCGTATGCTTGCAACTCCTGCTCGATCGTTTCATAATTAGCTACCGGATCGTCTGCGGTCGCATCAATCAAATGCAGCAGCAAACGAGTGCGCTCGATATGGCGCAAAAAATCGTGACCCAAACCGACTCCCAAGTGGGCACCCTCAATTAGCCCCGGAATATCTGCAAAAACGCAGCCATCGCCGTCTGGTTTGCGTACCACGCCCAAATTCGGCTCCAACGTTGTAAACGGGTAATCTGCGATTTTAGGGCGAGCGGCTGAAATGGCTGAAATTAGAGTAGATTTGCCTGCATTCGGCAAACCGATAATTCCCACAGATGCTAAGAGTTTCAATTCCAGACGCAGCAGTCTTTTTTCTCCCTCCAGTCCCGGAAGGGCATATTCGGGAGCGCGGTTGCTGTTGCTCAAAAAATGCTGGTTTCCCAGTCCGCCTTTACCGCCTTTAGCGACACAAAGGGTTTGCCCGGGTTCTACCAAATCGCCTAGAATTTCCTCAGTCTCTGTATCGTAAACAACTGTACCGCAGGGAACTTGGATAGTGCGATCGCTTCCATTTGCCCCAGTACGATTATTCGGCCCCCCACGTCCCCCATCTTCCGCCTTGAAACGGTGATGATATTTAAAATCCAGCAATGTTTGTAGGTTTTCTGTCGCTACTAAAAACACAGAACCGCCTTTGCCCCCATTGCCCCCCGATGGCCCCCCAGCCGGAACATACTTTTCCCGTCGGAAGGCGACAATACCATCGCCTCCCTTCCCAGCTTCTACTTCAACTTCTGCTTGGTCAATAAATTGCATAATTGCATATTAGTAATTAGTCTCGGTCATTGGTCATTGCACAGTTAATCCTCACAATCACCGATGACTGATGACTGCTAACAATATTGCGACACATCTTCACCGCACCTATCTGCCAAATAGGAGAGCGCCCGAAAACGCAAACCCACCAGCTGATCGTAAAGTGGATTGAGCTTACACAGCGGCGGAATGTGGACAACCTTGTGGTCAAACAGCATTACGTCTCGCTCAAAAGGACACTGGGAGGGAATCATTTTGCACAAAAAGCGAGCCACTCTGGGATCGTGAACTTCCAATCCGTCTAGCCAGTTCCGCACCGGTTTGAGCGCATCCCCTGGCTGTTTAGGCGGTTGGTAATCCTTTGCTGGTGGTGTCTTGCCATCAGGCTCCTCGCTTATCGGTGCCTCTGCCTTCTCTTCATAGAGTGTATGACGCAGAGACTCTAAAATCTCATCCTTTTGACCGAGAGCCTCGCAAAACTGGTGTAGCAGTTCATCCTCACTACTAGAATAAACGCCATCTGCCAATGCCACCATAAAAGCAGTCCGCAAGAAATTTTCAGCCGCATGGGTTTTTGGCCCCAAAATGGCTGCTAATTCTGCCGGCGTAATTTGTGTCAAAGACCCCAAATCAACTTTGGGAGCAAGTTCATTCTGAGTCAGAGAGGCAATTAACTGCTGTTCTTGTTCGTCAAAGTTACCGTCAGCCCAAGCAATAGTGAGCAAGCCGCGCAGCCAAGCTGCAATTTGTTCGCTTGTGTAGGGAGATTTCACAACGCTGGTCATGATATTTGTTTATGCTTATACTCGACTCGATTTTAACTCTGGTGCTAGTGGTAGTGCCTATAAATCGATCTTCATTTTGTCAATCCCTAGCAACCTACAATTAAATCTAAAATCTAAAATCTAAAATCTAAAATTGTACGAGATGTTCGCACGGGAATTATAGGTTGTGACTTTTTCAGAGTTTGGGCTGTTTCTCGTTTCGATTTTAACAAGTGTGGCAGGGCAATTTTTCCTCAAAGCAGGCGCATCCAAGCTGGGAAAAGTCAACGCCAGCAACTGGCTTGGCCATATTATCGGCATTATTACCACTCCAGAACTACTGTTTGGCCTCGCTTGCTATGCTTTGGGAGCCTGTGCTTATATTCTGCTACTGACGCGAGTCAAACTTAGCGTTGCTGGGCCAGCAGTGGCGTTAGTTTACGTTTTCGCTCTCCTGCTGGGCTACTTTATTTTTAAGGAAACAATACCCGCGAGTCGGATTGCGGGTTTGACTTTAATTGTGGGTGGTGTTGTTTTAGTAATCTGGAACAAATGATCTGCCAAAAAATTAAAAATGAAAAGTTTTTCCTGTTTCATTTTTAATTTTTAATTTTTAATTTTTAAAGGCGTTTGCACAGAAGCCAGCGTAGTTCCATCGGTGGCTTACCGTTAACGATCGGGAATAAGTCTCGCCCTGTTGACCAATTAGCGAACCATCCTGTAGGAGGCCATGCCTCTGGAGGTAAGTGTTGCTTTTCGTATTCAAACACAGATTCATCGGAAATGAGTTCTAGCGGCAGCCCTTCCATTGCTAAAGCCAGATCCGATCGCGTAAAAATAGCCGACCAAGCCACTTCTGACATTTCCCGTACTGCTCGAGGGGGTTCGTAACCATCTACTGTTAAGAAACTGTTAAACAATAACAACCCACCAGAGCGAAGCACATCGCACATTTTGGCAAGTAACAATCGCAGTTGATCCGCATCTCGGAAATGAGAAATCACTTCTGAAACTATTGCTATTTTGTAGTGTGCGGGTCGCATCCGCACCATCGGATCGAGGATATTACCTGGGGTGACTACTACAGGTAAACCTTCTGCTTCTACAGCAGCTTGTATTTGCTCGACAAAAGCAGGTGTTAATTCGATCGCGTGAACTAAATAGCCCAGCCTAGCTAGAGGTAAGGTATTGCGACCGGTTCCCGCTCCCACATCCAGAACTGGTGTAGAGCCGGGATCTTGCCCTAATTCAGCCGCTAACTTTAAAACTTTAGCATCTGCATGAGAACCAAACAAAGGTGGTTTTCTGGTTTCAACCCAGTTTTTGTATTGGTCTGCAACCGATGAAACGGCTGTGGAAAGATTGCACGTTAAACCTACATTGGGTGGTTTAGCTGGCTCGTACTTAAGTATGATATTGGAATGGGGCGAGGCGCTAAATCCTTCTTGCAACCTGCGTCCCATAACTTGACGCAATTGCTCCAGTTCTTCCGGAGAGAAGGCTCTGCCAAGTGTCTCGAACAGTATTTTCAGTCGCTGTACGTAATGATCCAGCATGGCCGGTACACAAGGCATTACCAGTTCACCACGAGGATAGATGCGACTGTTAAGCTTGTTGATAATGACTTGCTCCAGTACAGTCGGGTCTGTCACCAAAGGCAGTTGTTCTGTCTTCGATAGCGTATCTGCTGGGGTATCTTTAGAGGCAACCAAATTTTCAGTCTCCGTTGCTTGAGATCTGTCGGATCGATCCTAAATTTTAACCAATTGATATAGGAAGCCCCACAGTATCGCTGCTGATTTTGGTAATATAGCAACGGGTTAGGGATTAGGGGTTAGGGATTAGGGGTTAGGGGAAGAAGAATCTGGAAATCTTGCGTTTGGTGGAATAACGCCTCATCGGTTGCTAGACTGCTTACTGGGAACTCTGGCTTCCATCCGCCATCACCACTTTATCGAGAGCATAATGGTTGTATGCTGAATCTCACCTACGAGTACAAACTCATTCCTACCAACGCGCAACGCGAAACCTTTGACCACTGCGTCGAGATTTGCCGGAAGGTATACAATTATGGGTTGCGCGAACGAAAAGATTGGGTCAATTCTCGCAAGTGCGATCTCAACTCGTGCAGCATCAAACAGGAATACATCATCCCTGCCGATGCACCACGTCCAACCTTCGCTCGTCAGTGCAAGACACTGACAGAAGCGAAGAAAGCAATCCCTGAGTTAAAACTCGCGCATACTCATGTTTTGCAGCAAGTGTTGCGCCAATTAGAGGCGGCGTTTGTGGCTATGTGGGAACGCGGACATGGATTTCCTAGATTCAAAAAAAGGATGCGCTCATTTGTGTTTCCTCAGTTGAACTTGGAATCCGTCAAGCGCTTTGACGGTGCAGACTGGGTTAACCTGCCGAAGATTGGCTTGGTCAAAATGCACTTGTCGCGCCCAATCCCTGAAGGATTTGAAGTCAAGCAAATTCGTGTTGTGAGACGGGCTTCTGGTTACTATGCCATGCTTACCTTGCAATGCGATATTGATGCACCTCAGTCCTCAGCATCAGGGCATGGAATAGGGATTGGTTTAGGTTTGGAACACTTTTTGGCAACGTCTGATGGCGAGTTGATTGATAGACCTGGATTCTTTGTGGATGGGCAACGCAAGCTGAAATTGCTGCAACGCCAACTAAAGCGCAAGAAAAAGGGTTCTAGAAAGTTTCGTCAACTGCATCATCAAATAGCTAAGCACCACGAATACATCTCGAATAGTCGCAAAGACTTTCACTTCAAGACAGCTCATCATTTATGCGACCAAGCGCAAATCGTCTTTGCTGAGGATTTGAATCTCAAATCCATGTCAGCGGGAATGCTTTGCAAGCATACGCTAGACGCTGGGTTTGGGCAATTTCTCAGCATCCTAAACCATGTTTGCTTCAAGCGTGGTGTGTATTTTGCCAAAGTAGACGCAAACGGAACAAGTCAGACCTGCCCTAGATGTCAAACCCATACGGGCAAAAAGCCGTTATCTGAGCGAGTCCATAATTGCCCTGAGTGCGGCTATGAAACGAATCGAGATGTGGCAGCAGCGCAAGTCGTTTTGCAACGTGGCTATACAGCGGTGGGGCACATCGCGGTGAATTTTGGGGAGGGCAAGTAGCATGAGCTATCCCATTGAACCAAGAATACCCTCGGCTTCAGGCAGGGGAGTTGTCAATGAAATCCCATTTGTAGTTTCGCCAGCATGGCTATCGGAACACTTCAACGACGCCCAGGTAGTTATCGTTGATTGTCGTTTTTCTCTGGGAGATCCGGAATTGGGACGCCAACAGTATAAAACAAGTCACATTCCGGGGGCGCACTATCTTGACCTCAATCGCGACCTTTCTTCGTCTGTGAGTAAGTATGGCGGACGTCACCCACTGCCAAATCCAACTGAGTTAGGGCAAAAATTAGCGGCTATCGGGATAAATTGGCAAGAAACTTTAGCAGTCGCCTATGATGATTCCCGCTTTGCTTTTGCTTCTCGGTTTTGGTGGCTGCTGCGCTACCTGGGACATGACAAGGTAGCTTTACTTGATGGCGGTTGGAAATCATGGTTATCGGGTGGTTATCCGGTCACAAATGCGCTTCCTATGCCCAAACCAGGGAAATTTGTGCCAGCAGTTCGATCGCATTTTGTTGTAGATATTGATGCGGTCAAATCCCGTCAAGCACCACCACAAGTGATTTTAGTCGATTCGCGGGAGGCCGATCGCTACCGAGGCGAACGAGAACCGATCGATCCGATTGCGGGACATATCCCAGGTGCGGTTAATTATCCCTGGCAAGATGTCACAGACGAATTGGGCAGGTTACGATCGGTCACAGAGCAAAAGCAGCGCTGGTCAGGTGTTGAGTCCGCTGAAGAAATTATGGTTTATTGTGGTTCTGGCGTGACTGCCTGCGTGAATTTATTATCGCTGGAAATCGCTGGAATTAATACGGGCAAGCTTTATGCTGGTAGTTGGAGCGATTGGTGCGCTAGAGTATTAAATCCGGCACAGTAGGATATCGCAAGTCGCTTGAGGAAAAGTTGATGGAGTCATTTTCCGATCGCACCTATGCCATACTCGGTACTGGTGCGCTGGGCGGGTTCTACGGTTCCCGTTTGCAAAAAGCTGGTGCGGATGTGCATTTCCTGCTGCACAGCGATTACGAACACGTTAACAAGCACGGTTTAGTTATCGAGTCAAAAGATGGCGACTTCACGCTTCCCGATGTCCGCGCTTACGATGACGTGCAGAAAATGCCGCCTTGCGATGTGGTAATCGTCGCCTTCAAAACCACTCACAATCACCTGCTACCAAAATTGCTACCCAGCGTTGTCAAGGATGATGGTGTGGTTTTGGTACTGCAAAACGGATTGGGAGTAGAGGATGAAGTCGCCGAAATTGTCGGTGACAAAAGAGTTATGGGCGGATTGTGCTTTCTGTGTTCCAATAAAGTAGGGCCGGGACATATCCGTCACTTGGATTACGGTGAAGTTAAGTTTGCCGAATATGCGATCGGTTATAACTCACAGGGTATCACAACACGGATGTGTCAGATTGCGGCTGATTTCGATCGCGCTGGTATTCCAATTAAGTTAGCGGCAGATTTGCTGCTGGCACGTTGGCAGAAGTTAGTATGGAATATACCATATAATGGGCTTTCTGTGGTTCTCGATGCCAGAACTGACGAGCTGATGGGGAATACCCATACACGCGCTTTAGTCGAAGAGTTAATGTGGGAAGTGGCGGCGGGGGCAAAAAGTTGCGATCGCATTATCGCCGATAGCTTTATTGAAATGATGCTGGATTGGACTGTCAAAATGAAGCCGTATCGTACCAGCATGAAAATTGATTACGATGAAAAGCGACCTCTGGAAGTAGAAACTATGTTCGGTAATCCTTTACGCCTTGCACAACAGAAGGGTGCTAATTTGCCTAAGATTACCATGCTTTACCAACAGCTGAAGTTCTTGGATGCCAGAAATTCTCACTGATAGCGAACAACCGATCGCTGACAGCTATTGAGTATTTAAACCTAAGTAGTTTTTGTGCAGATTTTTGACTGCTTTCGGTATATACGCGGAAGTAGATGACGCTACTTTTCCATATCTTTATAGTGTGACGAAGTGGAGCGATGGCTGTGTGTTTCCCGTTTGATGATGAAGCTAATCAAGAAGAATTGCAAATACTTTGGGGTGATAGGTTAACAGCGTTAACTCCAATGCAAAGACAAATGGTAGTGGAAATTTTGCGACAAACCAAAAGATACTCAAAATCCCAGCATAATCGCAGCCAAAGCAGCTGTATTGCGAGTAATAGAGCCGATTTATACACATATAGCTGTTGTTAATTTTAACATAGCCATTATTTCCCTCTTCCCTAGCCCCGACGCCCTAGTCCCGACGCCCTAACTATAAACTCGAACTCGCAATTAGCAATTGTGCAGCTTCCTTATCCAGTGGTTTCGATAATAAATATCCTTGTCCGTACTCGCATTGCATAGCTTGTAGTTGTGCTTGCTGTTCCTTTGTTTCTATCCCTTCCGCAACTACTTCCATCCCAAGATTATGGGCAAGAGAAACTATGGCTTCTACAATTATGGAAACTTCTCGTTCAACGCCCAATTTACTAACAAAAGAACGGTCAATCTTTAATGTATCTAAGGGAAAGCGGTGTAGATAATTTAATCCGCAATAACCTGTACCGAAATCATCTATAGCCAATTTGATTTGTCGCTTTTTCAAAAGTTTAAGAGTAGCGCTTGCTTCTTCAGGTTTGTTTATCAAAAAAGCTTCTGTAATTTCTAATTTTAAATGTTCGGCATCCAGTCCTGTTTCTGCCAAAATTATATCTATTTTTTCCAGTAAATTTGGTTGAGAAAACTGTTGACCGGAGAGGTTTACATTAATTGTTAAATATCGATAATTGGGATATTGAATTTGCCATTGTTTCAGTTGCCGACAACTTTCGCGCAGCACCCACAAATCCATAGGTAAAATTAAGCCAGTTTCTTCGGCCAAAGGTATAAATTCTCCTGGATAAACCCATCCTTTCTGAGGATGCTGCCAGCGTAATAATGCTTCAAAACCAGTAATTTTACCAGTAATTAGAGATACTATTGGTTGATAAAACAACCTCAATTCATCGCCAGAAATTGCACGTCGCAAGTCATTTTCTAACTGTAAACGCCTGACGGCGCGATCGTGCATAGAAGCATCAAATACTTGATAACGCGCCCTACCTTCTGTCTTGGCGATAAACATAGCAATTTCCGCATCGCGCAAAAGGTCATCCGGTTGAGTTAACCCCTCAAAGTTGAGAGCAATTCCAATACTGATAGTGATGAATATTTCTCGCTCTTTTATATAAAAAGGAAGTGCTAATTCCTGGGTAATTTTTTCGGCAATCCAACTAGCTTCGCTAATGCTTAGGACGTCTTCTAACAGAATGGTAAAAGCATCTCCTCCAAAGCGAGCGATCGCATCTGTACCTTTGAAAAATGTCTCTAAGCGTTGGGCAATAGCTTTAAGAACACTATCCCCTACTGCGTGACCTAAACTTTCATTGATCGTTTTGAAGCGATCGATATCCAAAAACAATACAGCAAACAAATATTCTGGATGACGCTTCGCATATCTGAGTTCATGTCCTAAACGTTCTATAAATAATGTTCTGTTGGGCAAACCTGTTAACGCATCGTGAAAAGCATTATGAATTAGTTGTTCTTCCGCACGCTTGCGTTCGGTGATATCTCGCGTTACTTTCGCAAAACCTTTTAACTTTCCGCTTTCATCTCGTAATGCCGTTATGACAACATTAGCCCAAAAACGCGATCGATCTTTTCGCACCCGCCATGCTTCCTCTTCAAACCTACCTTCTGCTGCTGCCATTTTCAATACTCGATTCGGTTTGTCGCGTAGGATATCTTCTTGGGGATAAAAGCGGGAAAAATGCTGACCGATAATTTCTTTTGGTTGATAACCTTTTATTTTTGCTGCGCCTTCATTCCAAGTAATTATATAACCATTGGGATCTAACATAAAAATAGCATAGTCTTTCACACTTTGCACTAGCAGTTGGAAACTCGTTTCGCTTTCTCGCAATACCTGTGATGTCATATGGTGCGACTCTAACTGGTTAGTTACGTGCTTAGCTAAAATTTGCAATCCTTCCTTCTGTAAATTAGTAAACTGACGCGGTTTCACGTCCATCACACACAAGCATCCAAATGAATCACCTTGGCAGTTAATTAAAGGTATACCGACATAAAAACGGACAGAATGAGTAAAAGTGGCTAGTGCAGTAGTAGTTAATTTGGTATCCTGCCAAGTATCTTCAATAATTAGCAATTCCTTGTGGAGAAGAGCATAGGCATGGCAGGCACTATCCGTAGATATCTGTAACCCTTCTAAACTTCCTTCTGATGCAAACCATTGCTGGGTGCCATCGGTAAGATAAATAAGCGCGATCGCACTCTGGCAAATATAGGCAGCTAAGCGAGTAATATTGTCTAACTCCTCTTGGGAAGTCATTTTACCTAGATTTTGCTTTGCTGGATTATTATATATAATGAGTTCTTCCCAAGACAATAGTGGTCGAGCGTTCGCCGTTTTACTTGATTGATTATTCTCTCGATCCAACGTTTTTTCTGCAATTGCATCTTTATATTGCAAATTTTTCTCCTAAGTTACTTAAACAACTGATTGCTTATTGTTCTTTCTTGATTTAGGATCGCTATGAATTGTGGATTGGGTATCGCTAGTTGGTAAAGTCAGAAATGGGAAATTTCCACGATTAATCTAGGCTCTTGGGGATTAAATGTCCACAGGGAACATGAGCCGATAGAAGATCGAAGCGCCTCCAAAATCTACCTTAAATACATCATATGACACTTTAGCCAAAAAATTTTATATTTTTTTAATATTCTTAGGATTAGACAAATAAAATAGTTAGGCTGAAGGTAGATAAGCCTTGAAAAACGAGGTTAGTCGTGTGCGGTTGTAAGCTGGCAAGACATCTAGGTTTTAGAGCCAACTTCGATCGTATTCTTGTGGTATAAGCAAAATGGTCGTCCCAGGTAAACATTTAGATGCTTGGCAGCTTAGGGACGGGTGAAAAGCAAAGATTCGGTAATTTTCGCAACATTTAGCCCCTACCAATCATCGCGCTGGGGAGATGGCTTAAGCCAGTCGTCTTGGACATACTCTGGCTGTAATTTAATTTCTTCCTCTTGTTCCTCTTCTTCCAGTTCTTCGTTTTCCTCTAGTTCTGGCGCGTTGTTTGCCAAAGGCTGAACTACTTTCGCAATTGCCTGTTGGACGAAAACCTTCACAAATTCATCTTTTCGGTTTAACTGAAACTGGCGCTGCACCACTTCGGTAATTCCGCCATCGCCCCAATCTTGATCGTGACGAAAATATTCGATAAAACTTTTACCCGCAATTCTGGTAAGATAAGCAGCAGTGACGCCTTGAATTGCTTTACCCACTAAATAGGTAGCAAGGTTAAGTTGCAGAGCGGTAGAAAGTAATTCGATCGCACCCTTGACAATTCCCAAACTCGCCAGCGTTTTCCCCAAAGAAAGCGCCAATTCTCGTCCGCGTTCCATATTCAGGTCGCAGCCGTAAATTTTGCCGATTTCTACTACCATTTGAGCGTTCACCGCCGCCGTTGCCAGCAAATCCACCACCGGCAAAGGAGTTACCGCAATCACACCGGCACCGATCCATTGGAATCGTTCTACCACTTTATCAGCTTGACGCCGCCGTTGTGCATCGATGAGTTTCCGCGCTTCTTCTCCCAGACGTTGAGATTGCAGTAAAATATTATCTGCCATCAAGTCGTCGCCTTCGGCGCGGAGGACGATTGCCAAACGGCGGATTAACGGCATGACATCTGGTTCGGCTGTAAAGAGATCGCCATTTTCTAGTTTGACAGGTTTGGGATTAGCTGCGATCGCAACTACATCCGACATGGAGATAAATCCCCGCACTCGTTCCCGCAGACGCGCCAGAATTTTTTCCTTATCTTGTTCTATATAAAGGTCAGTTTTGTTGAGAACGAGAATACTGCGCTTACCGATTTCTGCTAATGCACGCAACGGTTCGTGTTCCGACTTTCGCAGATCGTTATCTACCACAAATAATAATAGATCTGCTTCCGTCGCCAATTGACGCGCCAGTTGTTCCCGTTCCGTTCCCGCCACCCCAGCTTCCAAAATTCCCGGCGTATCGGTGATGAGGATTTCCCGTTCCAATCCTTTCAACTTGAGATTGTAAGTTTCTCCCACCTCAGTCGTTCCCATCGGCGCATTCACCTGTCCTACCATCCTCCCCATCAACGCATTCACTAGAGAAGTTTTACCCGCCGAACCTGTCCCGAATACTACCACTTGCAAGTTACCGCGAGCGAGATTCGCTTCTATTTCGCGAGAACGACTGAGTAAAGCTTGTCGCGTCACCTCATCCTGAATCTGTTTCACCTGCTTTCGCACAGCGCGAAGCGTTTCTGCTGCTGCTTCCGTTTTCGCTTCCGGAACTTTAGGTTGAATTTTGCGACGGCGCGGCTTATTCTGGGACTGCCAGAACTGCATCGCGTAATAGCCAAAAGCTGCAATTAACATCGCCAGCAGCACAATCAGCAAGAAAAGCAGCAAATTGGCTAGCAGCGGTGGCGCTGACCAGGCAATATTAGCATAAAGGCGATATAGCGAGTTAATCAGCCAAATTACCAGACCCAGAAGTAGGCTGAGACCGGCAATCAACGTGAAAAGGCGAGATGGACGCATGAACTTGGCAGAGAGTTTTCTGCTGTTTGGAGGCAAGGCCCGTGCAAGTAGGAGTTGCTCAAGGCTCTAAATTCTAGCCTACACCCGCAGCTTGAGTCAGTCGTTCTCCAAGTTATTTCAGTGAGCAGACTTATCTACTATTCAACCCTGATGTAGCTGACGCTGTAGCAAAAAAAGAATTTGCATCCGGGTTCGATCACTTTGTACGCTTTGGACAATACGAAGAGCGATTTCCCCAATTCTCCGGTACTCCTGGAAATGACATAATACAAGGCTTTGGTAAGGCTACTCGGTTCTTTTATGGAGTTGATTACCAGAATACAAGCCCCCAGCCTTCTTACGACTATATACTGCGGAGTGATGGACGCGGTGAGATCGATACCCTCATCGGTTTGCCGGGACAAGACGGTTTCTCCCTTGCAGGTGAGATCGGTGTATCCCATCCCACAAACACAACGTTCTATCTTGGCAACGGTGCAAATGACTACGCCATCATTCGGAATTTCGAGAGAGGAATTGACGGAATCCAAATAGTGGGTACACTCAGTGATTACAGACAAGTAGTTTCGGGCGGAAATCTCAGCATCTTTAAAGGAGGAGATTTAATTGCAGTTGTGGAAGAACAAACAACTCCTCTAGGTCCGGCGCCAGTTTCCGTCTTCTACCCAGTAGGAGGAACTGTCTGGATCACCTAGAGCGCCAGTCCAGTAGAATAAATTGACTATTGGACAAAATATGTATTGTGTAGGGGCTTTCGCATTCGGGCCACAATCGATTGCGATCGGCAACAATTTTTTTGCCCGAATGCAACGCCGGAGCCGAGGTCTGTGCAAAGAATCACGTTTAGTTTGTCACGAATGGGAATAGAGCCAGTATATTCTATCGCTTTTAGCTTGACATCAAATAAAGAAAGTGCCAAAATATCTTTTGCTATAAACCATAATAGCTGTCCTGAATATTCAATGTTTGAAAGGTAATAAATGAGGATGTAAAAAAATTATGATAGCGAAAATTTACGAAAACGTTATCGTCAAAAACACTGACAAAGGATTAGGTGTTTTTGCGGTTCGGAACTTTCACAAAGGAGAAGTCGTCATCATTGGAAGGAGGGTTGAACTTCTTACTGAGCGAACGCTTTACTCTCTGCAAATAGATTTTAATTTACACGCAGAACTTGATGCTCCAGGAAGACTAATTAATCACTCCTGTAACCCTAATACCGGAATTAGAAATAATCAGTTCGGAGGATACAATTTTATCGCTCTATTCGACATCTCTGAAGGTGAGGAAATTACCTGGGATTATGAGACAACAGAGTACGTTTTTATTTCCGTTTTTCAATGCTTGTGTAATTCCTCGAATTGCCGAGGCAGACTGCGTGGCTTTTCTTTTCATCCTGTGGAAATTAGGCATAAATACGGCGAATTTATTGCAGATTACCTCAAAATTTAGCTTTGCCAGCTATTCATTCTCACATTATAAATAAATTCATTGTGGGACTAAACAGGTATTCTTTCAGGTTTGTAAAATTCGGTTTTTAAGAATATCAGCACTATGCCAATCTCTGTTAAGACAAATACTGTACAGCCTTTGCTCAATGAGTTTATTTTAAATGATGAATATAAAGAAGTGAGGCGCTTAGGTGAATTGCGGCGTCAATTCAGAGAAACCCAGTATGCCTACTTAGCAAATCTATTTAAGGAAGCTCATAGTGTCAACTAAAGAATCTCCAATCTGGGCAATTACCTGCTTAGTGGTTGCTGTTATTACCCTATCGTTTTCACCAATCCTAACTCGCATAACTGAAAACGAGTTAGGCCCTTATGCAACAACATTTAATCGTTTCTGGATTGCCAGCCTAGCTTTAATCCTTGGGAGTGGTGTCAAAATACTTTGGGATAAGCAGAACGAACGGTTACCTACTACCAAGGAAGCTTATACTATCCAGGATTTTTTCTACTTATTCCTGATTGCTAGCTTCGACTCAGCTTGCCTGGTGACTTGGGCTTGGTCTCTGACAAAAACAACCGTTGCTAACTCTAATCTCCTCCATAATACAACTCCCATATTTGCAATTTTAGGTGGGTGGTTACTGTTAAGTCAATATGTTAATCGTCGCTTTTTAATCGGGACAAGCTTAGCGCTAGGAGGTACTCTCATAATTGCTTTTCAAGATTTCCATCTGGCTCAAGATACATTGATAGGGGACAGCATTGCATTACTGTCTGCCCTTTTTTACGCTGGGGTTCTTTTGGTAACAGAGCATCTCCGAATTAAATTTGAAACAACCACAATTTTAATTTGGAACTGTAGTTTGAGCTGCTTATTATTGTTGCCATGTACATTGCTATTTGAAGATAGACTATTTCCAGTTTCCTTTTCTGGATGGTTGGCTGTTATTGCTCTAGGGCTTTTTTGCACCTTAATTGGAGTCGGTGCATTATTTTATACTCTCGAACAATTTTCATCGGGTTTTGTCTCTGTAATGATGTTGTTAGAACCTATCATCGCGGCATTCTTAGCCTGGGCAATTTTTGGGGAACGATTGAGTTTCTTAGACGGGTTGACGTTTGTAGTAGTATTATCTGGGATTTATTTGATTAAATCAGATTGGTCATTAGACGATAGCTCAAGCCTATGAACTTAATAACTCAAGTTGCTAGTTATATATGGTTATCTTTAAGAATTAGTGCGATCGCACCCCACCCCCACCCATCTCTCAAATTCCCCCAATTATCTACAATTAGCTAGATGTCAACAGCAGCCGATTGTGCGACATTTCTTAAACACAGACAACAAAGTGTAACAATTATGGGACTTTTAGACCAAATTTTGAATGCAGTAAACAGTTCCGACCAGCAAGGCTCTACAGGTCAGATTGCTAGCATTCTCAGTACCGTGCAGCAGCTGGGTGATAGCTACGGTGCCGACCCCTCAACCGTACAAACCGCCTTGTCCGTTGTCGGAAACCACGTTCGTTCTGCCTTACAGCAAAAGCAAGCTAATGAAGGTTTTGAGCAAGCGCAGGGTCTTGTAAATCAATATAGCGGCACATATCCCAACCCCCAAGCTGTCGATGCTATCTTCGGTTTTAACCAAGTGCAGCAAGTTGTGCAGGCAGTTGCACAAAGAACGGGGTTGGATGCCGGTATGATTCAACAAATGTTGCCGATATTAGTTCCCCTAGTCCTGAATTTCCTGCAAACTGGGACTACTTCTCAACAGCAGGGATCTAATCCGGTGCTTAATACCTTTTTGGATACTGACGGAGATGGTGATGTCGATATCGCCGATGCTATGCGGATGGCGGGTCGCTACCTGAGTTAGTAGTTGTTTTATCGAAAATTTTGGGTTCAAAACCCCGTCCTTCTAGGACGGCTTTTGATACAATACTAAGAGGTCGTGTACCCTTGAGAACGATGAGGAAACAGGTTTAACGTCCTACTCCGCGATCTCAAAATTCCTAACAGTCAATGGTATAAAAATCCAAACTGTAAGGACGAAAAAAGAAATCAAATAGGGTAGGGCATACCCGAATTTACGCTTGGGGAGTAGTCCATAAGAGTGCTTGCTGTAAAAGGTGTAGTCGGACTAGACATGAAACTGTAAGACCAAAGTTGACACTGGTCAATAGAGGCATGATTCAGCCCAAGAATCACCGCAATGACGGGCGGTGAGTGTCAATAAAGGGAATTTCAGATTTCAAATTTGAGATGGCAAATTGAAATATTCAATCTGCAATCTCAAATTGGTAATTTGAAATTTTGATTACCAGCCAGAAACCCGGTTTCTCAAAGAAACCGGGTTTCTTTGTGCTAAAGGATTGTATTAATACCTCCTCGCTCTGCTAATAATGCCCTCCAAATCATTGACACTGCGGCGCACAGTAGACCAGTCTCTTTCAACGCGGGGGCCTAAGCGCCTGCGTTGCAGGAAATTGTCTATTCTAGATGCACTGGAAAGTACAGAACGAAGATCGGAAGTAACATTTTGACCTCTGTCGTAACGATCGAGCAAACGATCGGTCGCCCTTTCAAAGTCTTTGACGTATCGGTTAATTTCATCTTCTTGGTTGGTGCCGTTGAGACGACTGCGATCGAGTGCGTCATCTAGGCTATCCTGAAACCTATCTGTGTTACTTTCTATGCGGCTTAAAATTTGCTCTACTTGGCCGTTGTCTCGGCGCGGAAAGCGTTGCGCTTGCGCTTCGGAACTTATGCCAATACTTGTTCCTGCGATTACCAGTGCGATTAAAAGCACCCTTTTGATTTTATCGATCATGTTTCTTTTCCTCCCTGTTGGGAATTAGCAGTTTGATTTTTACCAAACCGACTTTTAGTAGAACTTGTGCTTTCCCTCTTTCTATAGATGACAACTTGCTGGAAAGATTATGGAAATACTAATTCAGCAATTGCCAAACAGCATCTGCCGACCGAGCGCGAGGGCAATAGAATTAAGTTGGGAAAAAAGCCCTTTTCCCTATCCTAAACTCTGATTCCAAACAGTGGTGCTACTTAAGGTTTGGGTTGGCACAAAATTCAAAATTCTCAATCTCCCAAACTTTGACGGGATTGGCTACTGTATGTTCCCTGATATTTAGGGCCGATTGAGGATAGCGATCGATCCTGATGTGAGCGAGTCCGGAAACAGAGCAGAAATTTATACCTCTGAAAATATCAGATTACATATTCTGGATTAAAAATCTTGTCTATAGAAACACTTTATGGTCTGATAAACAACTAGATACTTAAATTATAGGTATTGCTATTTACAGAAAGCTTCGGTCAATTTTACCTGGGAAATTCTGGATTTTGGATTATGCTCGTTTAATCCAAAATCCAAAATCTCAAATCTAAAATCGACTGCCGATCGGCCTTTGGGGGCCTGCCCAAGTATGATAGGCAGATGAGTCAAAAGTGACTATCCCCGACATCATTAGCAGTATGGCCGCCAAGGGTAAAAAGTATGGTCTTGTGCGGAACCATCCACGAAGCAATGGGTGTTGGAACATTTATAAATCTCTTTAGTGCGTTTTCGGTGTGAGGACGAACACCCAAGGACAGGTTGAGCTTGTTTATCTTTTATTTATATCAGGGGAAGGTAGTTTTAACTTGCAAGTTCCATAATCTTTTTTAAAGATTCAAACAGCTGCTTGCTGAGTTGACAAATTTAGGGTGATATACCAAATCACCAGGTTGAGATATTATCGCAGATGCTACGTTGGCTTTATTGTGGAAAAGTGTTTGGATGAGGTAAATAAGCGTGAAGGAATATTCAGAGGAATCTCCTGGCTTTGGCCGCTTTTTACTAATTTTAGTGTTCAGATTGCTGCTTTTGGCTGTGGGAGGCGCTATAGCGGGGTTAATAGGGGTGGCGATCGCCACGGTGAATCCCGCGACAAGGCCAAATAAGCCTTTAGTGGCAAAATTGCTGCAACTTCCCGGCGATGTCAAAAACTCGCCCACTCTTGCCAAAAACCCAGCTGCCACAGAAGCGTCCGCTTCTGAAACTCAAGCAACAGCTGTTCCCCCACCGCCAAAGCTAACCCCACAGCAGAGACAGAAATTGGAAGCGGAAGTCAAGCAGTTAGAAGCGCAATTGAAGGTTTTGCGCGATCGCGCCACCACCTTGGAAAACCAAATCGGTAGCAGTAATCCCACCGAAGCATTAGAAACCCGATTGCAAGTTATATCCCAGCAACTGAAAGCTGCTGCCCAACCGCAACAGGCAAACAACTCCGCCGCATCAGCAGCAGAGATAAGCCAACAAGTTTCTTCCTCCGGTGTACTCATTTCCCCAGAAACGCTGACGGCTACACTTCCCAGCGATGCTTTATTTTTAGACAGCCAAGCTGTTTTGCGGAAAGAAGCACGCCTGATTTTGGATAAGCTGATCGCTGAATTGCAAAAGTACCCAGGCGCAAGAGTCAGTATTGCTGCCCACACTGACAGCGCTGGAGAAGCAGATAACAATCGAGTGCTATCTTTTCGGCAAGCGCAAGCAGTTGAACAGTATATCTCCAGTACGTTAGGTGATAAGTACCACTGGCTAGTGTTGGGGTACGGAGAAACTCGACCTCTTGTGCCGAATAACACTACCATCAACTTGCAACGCAATCGCAGGCTGGAAATCTCCGTTGATAATAATTAATCAAAAGTCAAAAGTCAAAAATCAAAAGTCAAAAGTTCTCCCTTTCGCTCAATTGTCTCCCTCCTCCCTCTTCCCTCTCCCTTTCCCTATTTCCTATTCCCTCTCCCTGTTCCCTCTTGCTTTTGACTTTTGACTTTTTCTAGCCCCTAACCCCTAACCCCTAACCCCTAACATGAAAGTAGTTTTTTTCGGCACTCCCGAATTTGCAGTGCCCAGCTTGGAGAAATTGTTAAATCATCCCGATTTTGAGGTTGTGGCGGTTGTCACCCAACCGGATAAGCGGCGGGGAAGGGGTAACCAGCTAACTCCCTCGCCAGTCAAAACGGTTGCTTTGACTCACGAACTGCCGATTTGGCAACCTCAACGGGTTAAAAAAGATACCGAAACTCTGGATCTGCTGCGCCAAACACAGGCAGATGCCTTTGTTGTGGTGGCATACGGGCAAATTCTTTCTCAAGAAATTCTGGATATGCCCAAATTCGGTTGCATCAACGTTCACGGTTCGCTGCTACCCAAGTACCGAGGTGCCGCACCGATACAGTGGTGTCTCTACAATGGCGAGATGGAAACGGGTATCACCACTATGCTGATGGATGCTGGTATGGATACGGGTGCGATGCTGCTAAAAGTTCATACACCCATAGCGCTAATGGATAATGCCGAACAATTAGCCCAAACTCTATCCGTGTTGGGAGCAGATTTGTTGATAGAAACGCTACTGAAGCTGCAAAAAGGAGCGCTTACTCCTATTCCTCAAGATTCTTCGCAAGCAACTTACGCACCGCTAATTAAAAAAGAAAATTACTCGCTTAATTGGTCGCGTCCGGCTTTGGAATTACACAATCAGGTGAGGGGTTTTTTCCCAGACTGCGTGGCAACTTTTCGGGGTGCGCCGTTGAAAATCACGTCTACAGCACCGATTACACCTGAGATGCGATCGCAGCTGCCTTCAGAATTGAGAGTGTTGGAGGAAAAATGGTTTGACTTGTCCGATCGTACAACAAGCCCTGGAGAAGTGGTGGCTGTTGTCAAGGGAATTGGCCCCCTCGTGCAAACTGGAGAGGGACTGTTGCTGCTGCAAAAAGTACAACCCGCAGGCAAACGCGCTCAGTCTGGTTTGGACTTTGCGAATGGAATGCGTTTAGCGGTCGGAGAGGTTTTGCAAAACGGCGAGTAGGATGGGCAATGCCCATCCTACCTACTGCATTGAGGATTTTTCGTAGAAGCGGCAGCGATCGCATGGCCCTTCTGGATTAACCGCACAGCGAATTAGTTCGGAATGAGCGTTGAAGCGGCAGTCGGCATCCCCCAGCACCCAGCGTCCCTCTATAATACTTCTCTCTGTGGGGCGCGGTGCGGACTGTACGTATAGGGCTATTTTGTGCAATTTGTAGCGTCCTAACCTGAGTTGATAGCGGTGGCGGCGTTCTAGGACGGCGTAGGTTTTCCCTTCTAGATCGAGATAGTTACCGGGTTGCGGTGCCCAGTCTAGGTTGATGTTACCGAGGGACTGACGCGGGTGCGTCAAAATCACCTCGGTGGGCAAATAATCTGGTTCCATAGCTTCCTCCAGATGTGTTGCGGACTACATCTTTTAAGGTATCGCGATCCTTGGCAAAGTTCGATCGCTTGAGAGGCTAACCTGGTTTAGATTAGATTGAGTAACCTTAAGATGACTGGCTCTGCCCAAAAAACAACACTAGATAATGCTGCACTCAACACTCTAGACAAGGAAGTTACACACATCCGATACGAGTTTCTTAGACATCAGCTGACTTTGAGTTTGGAACTTATTGATAAATTCTTCTATATCCCTGTTGATTTCTATTAAACCCAATCAGTACATCTTCAAGAGTGGTGCATTACCATGACGCATAATTTTTGAAAGGCGATCGTCATGTCTGTGCCGCCAAAAACGCGATCGCCCATCCTCAAATTAACTTTCTTCTGTTTCGCCAGAAAAGGGATTTTCTCCCACACCCAGCTGCTGCTTGGTTTTCTCCAGTTCTTTCCAGAGCGCTTCGATATCGCTGAATGCCTGCTCCATCGAAATTTTTCCATTGCTTGCTAAACAACTGATGTAATTTATCCGTTGTGCAAATTCTTGGATGTTGGCATTAAACACTAAATTCTCTGGTTTCACTTCACCATAGTAGTGGCTTCTGGGATATAAAAGACTATAAATAGCTAACATTTTTATACCCTCGTATGAATTGATATTTTGGTTATAATTCTATTATCAAGGTTTTCCAAATAATTTTCGTGATAGCTGTCAAACAATGGTGTGATGAAAATCACTAGCGTAATTTAACAGATTACCGCTAGAATACCAACTCAATATTCGCGTCGAGTACGATCGACCGGGTTTATTTGGTCATGAATCAAATAAACCCGGTGGCTGGGATTAGTAACTTGCTGTTCTATGTGCAGCTAGAGGTGTTCTCCGTACTGCTTAAAGAGCGATCGTACATCTACTGAGTCGGATGCGATCGCTCACAATCGCTTTCTCGCTCTGTAAATTAAAGCTTTTTTAAGTCTAGCAGAGTCATCTTTTTTTGTCTGTTGTGTCCGCTAAATCGGGAAACACTTCGCGCACTGCTGGATGCACCAACTGATGAGAGCGAACGTTTAATCCCTTGGCTAAATTTGGGTCAAATTCCAGTGCTTTGATACCGCGATTGGCTAGTTTCAAAACATACGGTAAGGTACTGTTATTGAGTGCTTGAGTAGCAGTCCAAGGAACGGCCCCCGGCATATTTGGTACGCCGTAATGTACTACTCCTTCCTCGATGTAGACTGGATTGGTGTGAGAGGTGGGACGCAACGTTTCGATACAACCACCTTGGTCTACTGCCACATCAACAATAACCGCACCGGGACGCATTTTTTTGACGAATTCTCGCGATACGAGGATGGGAGCTTTTTTCGCTAGTACTAAAACTGCGCCGATGAGCAAATCGGTATCTGGAACATTAGCTTCGATCGCAGAAGAATTACTGTATAACAATTCAACTCTAGAGCCAAACAGAGTTTCTAGATAAGCTAAACGTTCTACATTTATATCCAAAATCTGAACTCTAGCGCCCATACCGACGGCAATTCTGGCTGCTTCCGTACCGACGACACCACCGCCTAAAATCGTTACTTTTCCGGGACTAACTCCGGGAACGCCTCCCAGGAGAACGCCTCGACCTCCTTGCTGTCTCTCCAGAAACCTAGCTCCGAATTGTACGGCTAAGCGTCCGGCGATAATGCTCATGGGGGTAAGGAGGGGAAGTTTGCCGTCTGGCAGCTCTACGGTTTCGTAGGCGATCGCAGTTACTCCGCAGTCTATCAGATGTTCGGTTAAAGTGCGATCGGCTGCCAAGTGCAGATAAGTAAACAGTAACTGCTCTTTCTGAAGAAACTGATACTCTGCCTTCAGAGGTTCCTTCACTTTAACTACCAATTCTCGATTCCAGGCTTCTTCTGCTGTGGGTACAATCTTAGCTCCTGCCTGAATATAATCTTCATCCGTAAAACCCGCACCTACACCGGCTGCGGTTTCTACAAAGATACTATGACCGGCTTCCTCCAACACCCGCACGCTACTCGGACTCAATCCGACCCGAAATTCTCGATCCTTGGTTTCTTTCGGAACGCCAATTTCCATATGCCACCTCGATCTACCTATATTTCCAGCTTAAGTCGCAAAAGTCTGGTCTTGCCTTTATCTGAGATATATTTCTTACCTACTACTGGTATTAAATTTTCCACCTGCCTTGCGATCGATCCTGAAATGGAGGACTTTTGCTTGACTGCTGGTTAAGCCTCCTTACAATAGAGAAGGTAAAGAATTGTAACTAGCGCGTCGGTATGCAAAACTACCGATCGGCAGCCAATCTAGCCTGCTGTTCCAAATTCCCATCAATATAGAGTTGAAAAACTTATGGCGCAAGGGTTCCAACCAACAACACAACCGCAACCGACCGTAACTCCGAAGCTGGAGGAGCCAAAGTTTGGTTTCAACGAGTATGCAGAACGCTTGAATGGCAGAGCTGCCATGATCGGCTTTGTCCTCACTCTCCTGATTGAATACTTTACGGGTCAAGGATTGCTATCCTGGCTAGGGCTAAATTAGGATCTGGGGGGAGAGGGAAGGGGCTAGGGCGTCGGGGCTAGGGACTAGGGAGGAGGGAGGAGGGAGAGGGAAAAGCAAAAAGGTTTATTCTCCCACTCCCCCACTCCCCCACTCCCCCGCTCCCCCGCTCCCGACTCGCCACGACGCTGCTCGGATTAGAATAGGAAGCGCTAAGATTGGATTAAAATTCAGGACATAGTACCAACTGTGATGAACGCTGCATGGGTTCGGTTTGTGAAGTCAGCCTACCGTAAAGAACCGATTTCCAGCTTTATACTGATTGTAGGAGCGGTGGACGCTGCGCTCGGTGGCTTGGACAATCGCTGGTCTTTGTTCAGCCTGGGAATAGGAACGGTAGGGTTGGCGATCGCATTGCGTTGGTGGTTGATTCAGCGTAGCACCGCTGAGGTTCCCTCTGAAGTACCGCAATACTATCTACCACCTACCCCATCTCGACCTCAGTTACCCAACTTGAACGTTTCTAACAAGAAACATCCACCCCGCTAGGAAACAGAGGAGCAGAGGGGCAAAGAACTTGACTGCCGACAACTGGCTCCTCAACAGAATTATGAATACAGCCGTGGTAGGCAAACTGCTGAAGATTGGCGAAGTCTCGGCTTCTAGCGGTTTGCCAGTAAAAACTATTCGTTATTATGAGGATCTCGGTTTACTATCGCCAATAGTAGTCAGATCTGAATCTGGTTATCGATTGTTTAATCCGCTGGTACTGAAGCGATTGGATTTCATTAAACGGGCGCAGTCTCTGGGGATGAGCTTGAAAGAGATTCATCTGTTTCTAGAAATACACGATCGCGGTAAGTTACCTTGTCGGGAAGTTAAGCAACATTTGGAGGCAAAGATAGAGGAGATAGTCAAACAAATTGACGCACTGGAAACGCTAAAATTTGAATTGCAAGGATTATTATCCGGTTGGCAAGAACAACCTTCAGCCAACTGTCTAGAGGAAATTATCTGTCCCAATATTCAATCCGAGCCGGATGAAATTTCTATATAAATTCAAAGCTAAAAGCCAAAAACACAAGCAATTAATACTCTTCAATATTTCTTTTGCCTTTTCCCTTTTAAGTTTTTACTTTATCAGTCAGGGGCAGGCAAATACAATTGCCCAGTTCAAACCCTTACCAGTTCCAGTTCCGCCGCCCTACGGCGTTCCCGATGTGTCTCCACCCACCGTCGTTCCCGCTCCACCTTATCTCAACAGCGGTGCATGGCAAAATGTTACTCTCCTTCACAACATTAAAGCGCATTGGGGGCCAGTGTATGCGCTTACTTTTAGCCCTGATGGCAGGTTTCTTGCTAGCGGGGGAACTGATATCGATACAAAAATTAGGTTGTGGAATCCGATAAAAGGCAAAAAAATTCGCACCATTAGCGCTCACAGTAATAGGGTGCTTTCGATTGCCATTACTCCCGATAATCTGACTGTTGCTAGCGGTGGTGAGGACGCTACACTTAACCTTTGGAGTCTGAAAACAGGACGATTAAGTCGTAGTTTTACCCACGATTTCAGTAATATTTTATCGCTGGGGATTACACCCGACGGTCAAACTTTAATCAGCGGCGGTTTGGATGGAATTAGATTCATAGATTTGCGGACAGAACGATTGCTTTACACTCGCGTACCTTTGTCTCAACCAGTGGTTTATACTTTAGCAATTAGTCCGGATGGGCAGTTGTTGGCAACTGGGGGTAGGGATAAAAGTATTCAACTGTGGAATTTAAGTACTAGCCAATTTCTCGGTGCTATATCGGGACATGAAGGTGCTGTTAGTTCTTTGGCTTTTACTCCTGATGGTGCAAACTTAGTTAGTAGCAGTTACGACCACACGATTAGAGTATGGAATCTGAGGAAAAGAAGGTCTTATACGCTGGTAGGACATCGCGATGTTGTTTATTCTGTCGCTATTAATCCTGATGGGCGTACTTTAGCTAGTGCGGGTAGAGATGGTTTGAGACTTTGGGATTTGCAGACGGGACAGCTTATCGGTTCGGTTCCTCTAGATACAGATTGGGTGCAATGCGTTGCTTTTAGTCCGGATGGACAGATTTTAGCTAGTGGTGCTTATGATGGGACGGTTAAGGTTTGGCAAGGAAATACAAATTTTAGATTTTAGATTTTAGATTTGAAAAAATTGTGTAATTTGTTGAGGAACTCCCGCTCCCCCGCTCCCCCGTTCCCCCCATGCTGAATAAAAAAATAGGGAGGGAATTAATTTTCCCTCCCCGTGCTTTGTTGTTTTCTGTTTCGGACTGTTCTTTGAGTTTGTTGCGGAGCATTTTTTGTTGTTTCTTGAGTTGGCGTTGACGAGCGGAACCGCCTCTGCCTTTGTCGTTTCTACCCTCGCGGCGGGGGGACTCCCAGCGCTTGAGAAGTCGAGCCATTGTTTTCACCTTTTTTGTTGTGTATTTCAATTGTAGCACAAGATGTGCGATCGCCTGTGGCTGTTCTATAAGTTTTGTATTTTTTGTATAAATCTTCGGTAAATTTAATCTTAAGCAATAAATCTTAGTAAATAATGTATTTATTAGTACTATGCTGCTGCTATGCCCCTCCGTCGTAAATTGGGTGCTGAAATTACTTTAGATGAAGTTCTGGACTGGATCGCGGCGATCGCCTTGCGAATGCACCAGTCGCGTAACTTAGGTGATATTTTGAAACTAACTGTCACAGAGGTTAGGGAAATACTAGGAAGCGATCGCGTCATCATCTATCGCTTCCTGCCGGATGGAGATGGCGTCGTGGCAGAAGAGTCTGTGAGTCCGGAATGGAAACAGATTCAAGGGCAACTGATTTATGACCCTTGTTTCAATGCGGAATGGGTAGAGAAATATCGGCAAGGGCGAATCGGTGTCTTGGAAGATATTGATGCTAGACCTTTGGAACCTTGTTACAAAGACTTATTAATGCGGTTACAGATTCGAGCCAATGTGGTAGTACCGATTTTACTGAGGAGTGAGGAGATTAACAGTATTTCCACGGTGTCCGATCGCATTTGGGGGTTACTGATCGTTCATCAGTGCAGCAGTCCGCGTCAGTGGTCTTCAGTAGAAATAAAATTGTTACAACAGGCTGCGATCCAACTGGGAATCGCCCTTGTACAAATAGAATTACATCGAAATTTGCAACAACAAAATCGAGATTTTAGCGAACGACGAGCGGCACCACAGGAACGCCAGCAGGTTGAGGAGAAACTGCGCTGGAAAGAAGCGCTGTTGCACTGTATGACTGATACTTCTCGACTGGCGTTTTTTGTTGTGGATAACCGCACCGATGCAATTTTGTATTTTAATCACCGCTTTTGTGAAATTTGGGGCATTGAACATCTGGAAAGCCAGATGCGATCGGGCAAGCTGAACAACAATGACATTATTCCGGATTGCTTACAATTAATTGCAGATATTCCCGCTTTTACAGAGTCCTGTAAACTTTTGCAGAGCGAAGAAAACCGTTGCACGGTTGAAGATGAAATCGCGTTTGTGGATGGGCGCACGATTCGCCGTTTTTCCAGTCAAATTCGGGACGATCGAGATCGGTACTTTGGACGATTATATGTGTTTGAAGATATTACGGTTTACAAACAGGCAGAACAAGCTTTGCAACAGCAGGCAGAAAGGGAGCGGATGATCTATGAAATTGCCCAACGTATCCGCGAGTCCTTAGATTTGGATGAGATTCTCAACACAACGGTTGCGGAGGTGCGGCATTTTCTCCAAACCGATCACGCGATCGTCTACCGTTTTAACCGTGATTGGAGCGGTGTAGTGGTTAAGGAATCTGTTGCAGAAGGTTGGCAGGCAATTTTGAATATGCAGATTACAGATACCTACTTTGTAGAGAGGCAGGGACAATCGTATCCGCAAAGTGCTATTCAAGTTACTTCCGATATTTATGCCGCTGGATTATCCTCTTGCCATATTGAGTTATTGGAAAGGTTGCAAGTACGAGCTAAGCTCGTTGTGCCGATTTTACAAGGCGATCGTCTTTGGGGGCTGTTAGTGGCTCACCATTGCAGCGGTCCTCGCGAGTGGCATCCTTTGGAAACCGAGCTGCTTCAACAGTTGGCAACGCAAGTCGCGATCGCGATTCAGCAATCAGAACTGCATCAACAGTTGCAAATCGCTAACCAAAAGTTGGAAAATTTAGCGCTGGTCGATCAATTAACTCAGATTGCCAATCGACGTTGTTTCGATCGCACGTTTACTCTGGAATGGTATCGTCTCATGCGGGAACAACGTCCCCTGTCATTGCTCTTGTGTGACATCGATTATTTCAAACAATATAACGATACTTACGGTCACGCTGCTGGAGATACTTGTTTGAAAGTTGTTGCCCAAACTTTTAAACAAGCTGTTGAGCGTTCTACCGATCTGGTTGCTCGTTATGGTGGGGAGGAATTTGCTGTTATCTTACCTTATACTGATACTGATGGGGCTGTTCGAGTTGCCCAAAAAATTTATCAAGCTATGCAAGAACTTTGTTTTCCTCATATTGCTTCTGCTGTGTCACCATACGTGACTTTAAGTATAGGCATTGCCACCGTAATTCCCAGTTATGATTTGAATGCTTTGGATTTGATAGAGGCAGCCGATCGGGCTCTTTATCAAGCTAAAGTAGGCGGTCGCAATCGTTGGTTTACGAGCAGTATTTTTATTGTTTAAAGTTCACATAATATCATAAATGTGCTATTTTAAGATAAAAGTATTCGGTATTATTATAAGTGAAAGAAAGTCATAAATTATATCGTGTTCGGTAGCATCGGTAGTGTAAGAATGATGTTGAGGATTGTCTCTTGCTGAATCTAGGGTGAAATTTTCACCACAGATGAAAACAGATAAACACAGATGAACACAGATGTAAGCCCAAATTTTTCCACTACCGATGCAACCGGACATGATATTACGCTCGATCGCTCAACAAACCCGGTTTCTGGTTTTCACCCTCAAGTTGAAATAAGGTAATTATGTTAAAAAATAGTTTGTCAGTGTAAGTCCTGTTTTTGTTAAAACTGAGATAGTGCAAAAAAAGGCGCTATGCAGGAACATCCCAATGAGCCCAGAAATTACGATGTTGTGCTTGGCGGTAAAACTCCACCGCCGACGAGTGGTGCGGTTTTGGGAGGATTGGCGGGAGTCAAGCACCGACTGATAAGTGAGGAAGCAGAGCAACGCATTGGGGCGCTCATGGAAGCGCTCAGTTATGGGGAAGCTGGTTTCGATGTGCTAATTCGAGCATTGGACGATCCCGTACCCCAGGTGCGGGATACTGCTTGCTTGCTGTTGCAAAGCAGAATCGCAAAAATCACCGTCCTTAAAAAGGGTGTGGGTATTTGGAATAAGTGGAGAGCGTCTACTATTCGCCTAGAGGGTATCAATGTAGACCTTAGTTCGGTGAATCTGAGCGAATTTGACCTTAGCGGATTCAATCTCAGCAATGCGAATTTGATCGGCGCTAATCTCAGTGGTGCTAATCTCAGCGGTGCTAATCTCAGCGGTGCTAATCTCAGCGAAGCTAATCTAACAGATGCGGATCTCACAAATGCTAATCTCACTGCTGCTTGTCTCTGGAAAGCTGAACTGTACGGGGCTAAACTGCGACAAGGTACTGTCCTCCAGCAAACAACTATGCCTGATGGGAAGGTGATTTAAGGAAAAGTTAAAAGTTAAAAGTTAAAAGTCAAAAGAAAGAATGCACTGGCGGGACAATGACCAATTATGGGTGTTTATAAAGTTCAAAATCAGAATCAGGGCAAAGAATTTTTAACTAAAAATTGCGATGTAGATTACCCCTTACTGGAAATCAATAAACTTTTAGGTGTAGCTGCATCTAAAGGTAGTTACTATCTGCATTCATCGGAGGGGAAACAACCACCGCCGGGATGTCCCAGGATACCGCCTTCGTTACATTTGCGGGGATATCAGCAACAAGCGGTTACCAATTGGTTTGCCAATAAGGGTAGAGGTACTTTAAAGATGGCGACTGGTAGCGGGAAGACGATTACGGCGTTGGCGATCGCAACTGAACTTTATCATAAAATTGGCTTGCAAGTATTGCTGGTAGTCTGTCCTTATCAGCATTTGGTGAAGCAGTGGGCGCGTGAATGCGAGAAATTTGGCGTTGAGCCTATCTTAGCTTTTGAAAGTGTGAATCGCTGGCAAACGCTACTTTCCACACAATTATATAATGTGCGATCGAGTCATCAATTGTTCTTTGCAGTTATTACAACCAATTCGACTTTAATTAGCGAGGGGTTTCAGTCGCAACTGAAGTATTTCCCAGAAAAAACGCTAATTGTGGGAGATGAAGCGCATAATTTGGGCGCACCCCGCTTGGAAGAAAGTTTGCCTCGCAATGTCGGGTTGCGGTTAGCTTTATCTGCAACGCCGGAAAGGTATTTTGATGAGGATGGCACTCAATCGCTGTTTGATTATTTTGGGCCAGTTTTGCAACCGGAATTCACTCTCAAAGATGCGATTCAACAAGGTGCGTTGGTGCATTATCTTTATTATCCGATTTTAGTGGAATTAACGGAATCGGAGAGTCGCAGTTATATTAAATTGACTAAAAGTATTGGGCGATCGTTATTATATCGTCAACGCGAAGGACAAGCTGCTGGGATATCAGATGAAGATCGTGAAGATTTAAAGCCGTTGTTGATGCAAAGGGCGCGATTAATCGGTGCTGCTGCTAATAAGTTACAAGCTTTGCGCGATTTAATGTATACTCGGTTGGAGACTAGCCACACTTTATTTTATTGCGGTGATGGTTCGGTGGAAAGTACGCGCCAACTGAAGGCTGTCACTCAGATTTTGGGAACCGAATTGGGTTATCGAGTAAATACTTATACTGCGGAAACTCCTTTGGAGGAAAGAGAAGATTTGCGGCGTCAATTCGAGACGGGTGAATTGCAAGGTTTGGTGGCAATTCGCTGTTTGGATGAAGGGGTGGATATTCCGGCTATTCAAAATGCGGTGATTTTGGCTAGTAGCGGTAATCCCCGCCAGTTTATTCAGCGGCGGGGACGCATTTTGCGAAGGCATCCGGGTAAGGAAAGGGCGACTTTATTTGATACGATCGTACTGCCTCCGGATATGGATCGAGAAACTTTGGAAACTGAACGCAATTTGCTGCGAAGGGAGTTGCGCCGCTTGGTAGAATTTGCGGATTTAGCTGATAATGCGGGGGAAGCGAGGATGAAGTTGTTGAGTTTGCAAAAGCGTTATGGTTTGTTGGATATTTAGTATGTTGTTGCGCTTTAGCGCCAGATTTAGCGCTGAAGCACAACAACGTACCTATAAAATTTTTTAAGTCTTGTGACACTTGCGTAAGTCCTAAAATTTATGGTGAATTATATCGATTTTCCAGATACTTTTTAAGCAATAATTCGCCAGTTATGCACTCTATTTTATATAACACCGCAACTTTAGTTATTTACTCAGCTAAGCTTTCCATCCTTTCTATTTTGTAAGCGTTAAAAAAATAAACTCCTGCCTCAGATGAGTTACCTTCACGGTAAGCTTTATTTGGATCTCCCCACCCGATTTCTAATCCATAAGGAAACATCGTTCCTTGCTGAGCATAAAGCAATTCGGACATATCTTCTATTTCTGACCACTCGCATTTGAGGGTGAGTTCGAGAATGTTAGCAGCGGTGACGGGAATTCCGTTAGAATCACCTGTTGCTTGAATTTTCACCCACTGCGAATCATCAGTTTGTTTGAGCCAATGCTCTACTTTTTCCCATTTGGAGGCTACTTGGACTAACATTTTAATCTTTCAACCCGCAATCGCGCATACACTGTTGGCGTCATTCTCTTTCGGAATATCCCAGATGAGTATATCTGTAAGCTGACAAGGCATCCTCGTTGCCGCGTCTACGCGCTATTATAACTGCCTGCGTCGATCGCCTGCATCCGCAGTTGCTACACTCTACACCCTTAAGTTCTAAGATCGATTGAATAAGTGCGAATTTTCATAGGATTGGGGAGATGGAAGAGGAAATCAGCCTGAGTTACGTGCAAGAGCCGATCGCAACGGCTCCCCCAGAGGTGCGACAAATTATCGATCGCGTCAAGCAAGCGGAAAAGGATAAGCTTTATATGCCAAAACCGAAAGGCATTAATGACGACATTCTTGCAATTATAAAGGAATGCGTTAAATGAAGTTAATTTCCATTAAACTTAATAACTTTCGCTGTTTTTATGGCAAGACTCCGGAGATTTTACTTTGCGGCGAAGAACAGCGCAACACAACGATTATTCACGGCAATAATGGCGCGGGTAAAACGACGCTATTAAATGCGTTTACTTGGGTGCTGTATGAGAAGTTTACGGCGGCTTTTGCTTCGGAAGAACAGCTGGTGAATAAAAGAGCGATCGCAGAAGCAAAAGCGGGTGAATCTGTAGAATGTTGGGTGGAAATTGTGTGGGAACACGATGACAAACGCTATCGCGCCAAACGGGAGTGTCGCGCTTACAAAAGTGAGACGATCGAACAAGGCGAAAGTAGGCTATATATGCAGGTAGCGGGAGACGATGGCAGATGGCAGCTTCCCCAACAGCATCCCGATGATATAATAGGAAGAATTTTACCGGAAACGTTGCATCAGTATTTTTTCTTTGACGGAGAACGCATCGATCGAATTGTGCGATCGGATAATAAACTCGAAATTGCCGAAGCAACTAAAACGATGCTGGGTATGGAAGTACTGGATCGTTCCATCAAGCATCTGAAGGAAGCGAAGAAAACTTTGGAAGAGGAATTAAAGGCGATCGGCGATACCGAGACGCGACAGTTATTGAAACAGAAGGACAAAAAAGAACAGGAAGTTGAGAAATTAACGAATCGTCAAACCGAGATCGGTCAGGAATTATCTCACCAACAAACGCTCAAAAAAGAAACGAGTAACCGTTTCCGCGATGTCAGTGGTGCGAAAGATTTAGAAGAAAGACGCAAAGAGTTGTCATCGCAGAAAGCAACAAATAGAGATAGACTGAAACAAAGTAGAGAGGCGTTGAATAAAGCGATTTCTACTAGAGGATACACGACTTTGCTACCAGAAATAACGGCGGAGTTTCGTGCAATTGTGAGTGAATTCAAACAGCGAGGCGAGTTAACTTCGGGAATTTCGCGAGAATTTATCAACGATTTGCTGAATTCGCAACGCTGCATTTGCGGTGCGGAGTTACGCGAGGGAACGCACCTTCACCACAATGTCAGTAGTTGGCTAGATAAAGCTAGCATTGCAGCGGTGGAAGAAACGGCTATTCGGACGATCGCACAGGTGGATGAAATTGATAAGCAAACATCGACATTTTGGCAGGATATCGATAAAGAGCAAGCTAATATCAATCAAATCAGGCAAGAAATTTCCCGCATTGAAACGCAACTGGATGATATTGGCGAACAGTTAAGAAAGAATCCGGCGGAAGAGATTCGCAATCTGCAAAAGCGATTGGATGAAATTGAAGGTAAAATCCGGGATTTGACTTTGGAGGAGGGAGAAAATAAGCAGAAAATTTCCGATTTAAAAACCGAGATTGACGAACTCAGCAAACAAATCGCCAAACAGGAAATGAATGAGGCAAGACAAGCGCTTGCACAGCGGCGGATTGCGGCTACTCAGGATGCGATCGAACGTTTGACGGAGTTTCGATCTCGCCTGGATAAGCATTTTCGATCGCAATTGGAAAAGCGGGTACAGGATATTTTTAGCTCAATTTCCTTTAAGCCTTATCTCCCCAAACTCACCGATAAATACGAACTGACGCTAGTGGAAAAGACGGCGGGTAAAGAGTCGCAAGTTGCCGCATCAACGGGAGAGAATCAAATTCTCAGTTTATCGTTTATCGGCGGCATTATCGACAGGGTGAGAGAATGGAGTAAAGAGGAAATGATGATGCCAAATAGCAGCACTTTTCCAATTGTGATGGATTCGCCTTTTGGCAGTTTGGATGAAATCTACCGCCGCCAAATTGCTAAAATAATTCCCAAATTGGCGAATCAATTGGTGGTTTTAGTTACTAAAACTCAGTGGCGAGGTGAAGTAGAAGAAGAAATGGCTAATCGCGTTGGCAGAGAGTATGTGCTGACTTATTACTCTTCTAAGCCAGATTGCGAAGCGGATACAATTGAGTTGGGAGGTCTTCCCTATTCTTTGGTACGCCAAAGTCCGAATGAGTTTGAATATACGGAGATTGTAGAGGTGGATTATGAGTTCTAGTTTAGCGGCTGTAGCTGAAAATTTGGTGACGGATACCTGGGTGAAGGCAAGTTGGGAAGAGTTTGTCGCTTTGGGAAATAATCCTGATTGGGAAAAGGGAAAATTTTTTTATCATCAAGGATACATGAGGATTGAAATGGCAGCAGTAGGCCCACTTCACAGTCGTCAAAATTCGGTTACTTCCAGAGTAGCTAATTTCTATGCAACGCTGAGAAATATCCGAATTGTCGAATTAATTAATGCGAGTTTCCGCAGAACTGGTGTTAGTGAATTTCAACCAGATTTGTCTTATTATATAGGCGCAGATTTTAGATTACCGCCTCGAACGAATACGCCGATCGATCTAAATGAATTCGATCCGCCTGCGTTGGTCATAGAAATTTCGTCCACTTCTCTAGGTGATGATTTAGGACGAAAACGATTAATATACGAACGCGCTGGTGTGCAAGAATATTGGGTTGTTGATGCAAGTCTTGATGATGTAATTGCTTTTGAAATTTCCCAAAGGCGTAGCGGTGAAATTGAAGAGTCAAGTGTGTTACCTGGCTTAGGGATCGCTCTCGTTGAAGAAGCACTCCAACGCAGCCAAACACAGGATGATGGGGAGATTAATCGCTGGCTGATTCAAACATTTAGCCAAAGTTGAGAGGAAATATATCCCCAATTATAACTATGGTATAATTGGGGGTAATAAAAATAGAATTCAGTTATTGTGGATTGAATAAATATCAATAAAATGAGTGCCAGTAAAATCAGAATAGCTAAAGATAAAGCCGATTTAGTAAAATCATTACTTATCGCCAAGGAAACAACTGGGCCTTTTCAAACTTACGCGGATATCATAGTATTTGCCGCCGCATTGGGTGCAAAACGAAAAAAACGAGTGCCTTTGGAGGAAATCTCGAAAAGAGACCCTCTCCCAATTGGCATAGAAATTTTCGTTTCGAGGGGATATGATGTGGCGATCAAGTTGTTAGCGATCGCAGAAACTAAAGATGTGAACATTATATCACCAAATGATGAAAATGCCGAATCACAACGCATCGAAATTTTTGAAGAATATGCCAATGGTGGACTGGAAATTTTGGCAGATGAATTGCGAGGTTCGGTAGACTATTCTGAGAGACTTTTGTTGATGCTAATCTCGGAACGAGATAAGCAAAATCGGGCGGAAGGGGAGTTTGATTTAACTAGGTTTTTATATTGAAGGGAATGAGATTTTTTAACCGCAGATGAACGCAGATGTTATTAAGAGTTGGGCATTTTTGAAAAGAGCGATCGCACTATTAGCTTACGGCTATTCAGCATTGATTATTGTTTATTTCCTTCTCAGACTAATATTTTGGGATCAATTTTGGGTAGTTGGTTTGGTCAGCAGTTTTATCCCTTTGATTTTATTACCGATCTTAATTTTACCAGTTCTGGCATTGGGGATGATAAAAAAGCGCTGGTTTTCGATCGCATCATCAATTGCTTGTATTTTACTGATAAGTTGGCTGCATTTAAAATACTTTTCTCCTCACCCAATTCAAACAACTTCTTCCCAGCTTAACATCAAGGTTTTATCCCTGAATTGTAGTTGGTATAAAACCAGTTCGGAAAATCTCACCAGTCTAATTCAGAAAGAAGCACCCGATATCGTTTTCTTACAAGAAGTTGTTAAAAAACATACCCAAAGAGCATTCGTTTGGTTAAAATCAACCTATCCCTACCAATTTGCCGCCCCTGAAACTGGTATTCTCAGTAAATATCCCATCGAATTTAGCGAAATTTTACATTTGGCTGGTCATCGAGATATTCAACAACGTGCTATAATTAAGATTGACAATCGAGATATAATTGTTTATAACATCCAAGTTAAATCTCCCTGGATAAACTACCAAAAAATTTTGCCGTTTGTGAGTATTCCCTTTTACGATTATAGAGAGCGATCGCAAGAAATTCAAGACCTACTACAGCGCCTGCAAAAAGAAACCCTTCCGCTGATTGTTGCTGGCGACTTTAACATGACCGACCAATCCCAAGATTACCATTATTTAGCAACAGTTTTGCAAAATTCCTTCCAGTCGTCGGGAATGGGATTTGGGTTTACTTGGCCCCACGGTTGGGAACTGAGCTTTTTGATTAAAAACTCACCTTGGAAATTAAACTATCCCATCTTCAGAATAGACCATATTTGGTATTCAAAAGATTGGGGTTCTCGCGCTAGCAAAGTGTTACCGACAACTGGGTCAGATCATTTACCTGTAACAACAGAATTGATTCAGATCCCAAGTTAATAATTCTTGTGTAGGTTGGGTTGAATAAACCCAACCCAACCTACTGAATAAATAGCTTTCATCTGTGTTCATCTGTGTTCATCTGTATTCATCTGTGGTAAAATAAAATCAACTAAGAATCACCGGTAAACCTACTTCTCTCGGTTGTACAAATTTACCATTAAAACCGACCGCCTTATTCTCAAAAGTTCTCGCTTCTGCCAACGCCTGACGCAATTCTGCACGTTCTAAATCATCATCAACTCCACCCAAAATATACACGAGTAATTTCGCCGCTAAATCTCTACCCGCAACTAAAATCCGCTTCTTGTTCGGGTCGTACAAAACACCGTACCAAAGCGACTCCGGATACTCCATATTACTAAATCCATCATCCGTATCGAACTTGCGAAGTTTATCAAAAACACTCTTCAGCGGCATCTTTTTCCGAAATATCATAATTCCCAAAGCTTGCGCCAAAGCTACTTGTCCCACCGGACGAAAAATCATGTTTCCTTCCCCGCCATCTTTCTCAAAACTGAAGCGGCGCAATTGCGGTGTTTCCTCTCCCGATTCCAATCTTTGGTAACTCGGTAAATTTGCTAAATTATCGAACAATTTGTGAAATTCCTCGAAAGCTTCTTCCAGTTCCTCATCATCGGGACGCATAGGAATTAAACCTTTATCTTGCGACGGTTTCCAGTGCGGAAATTTTTGCCCTAAATAGCGTTCTGACATTTCAGTTAACGCTTGCAACGTGGTTAAAACCGTTGATTTTGTTGCCACTGTAGCGCTATCCCAATTCACGCGAGGATTGCGACTTGGTTTATCTTTTAACAATGGATGGGTAACGGCAACTTTTCTGGCAATTATCGCAAAACCGTTATTTTCATCTAATTGCGCTAACTGTCCTTTTGTTAAAGGTGCCGCCATCAAATTAACGTGAACAAAAATCGACCTGACTCGCCGCCTCGCTTCTTCGCGAGTTTCCCCCGGAACGACAGCGCAAATAAATTCAATGCCTATCTTTTCTTTGGCTAAATTTTGTAAATAGGAGGAATCAACTTGAAACTCTTCACTTAAATCATCTACAGTAATAAAACTTCCGGCTGCTTTTTTATCCTTTTTATATCGCTGGAGTTTGCCGGTTTGAATTAACTCCATTAATCCCTGCACTCCCATGAGACGATGTTGACCGTCCAAAGCAAAAATTGTCACGTCATCGGAGACATTCAACAACCCGACTTTCGCATCTTTATCTAATGGCATGAAATCAGCAGTAGATTTAATTGCCTTTCCTTCTGTACTCCATTCCGCAGATTTGGGATTGTCTACCCACGGTTGATTTATGACTACTAAAACTGGTGGGAATTTGTGATGTTTTCGCGCTGCTAAATACTGCGCCAAAGCTGCTTGACGCGACCAATCTAAAGGTCGTTGTTGAATTTCTTCTATCGTTTCTGCATCAATTTCAATATTTTGGGTATCGGGATTGAATTTGGGACGGAAAAGCGGTAGGCGCGATGCAAATCGAACGCGACTGGAAAACCATTCTAGGGTGACAGAACCGATGTATGCTTCCGTTCCTCCCATTTCGATTTTTTGTACCAAAATTTGGTCGTTTCGGCTCAAAAATCGGTCTAAAAGGAGTGCTAAGGCTTGCTTTTCTCGGTTTTCTCGTTCCAGGATTTGACTGGCGAGGTCTGGTGTAGGGTTGCTGGCGCTGTTCATGGTTGGGGAATGGGACGGGACTCCTCAGAAACCCGGTTTCTTGAAGAAATTCGGCTTCTGTTTTTTAAGACTAGCGGTAAAAAATACCTTAGTCAATATTGTTTTTAAAAATATATGGATATGCAATAATAAAGATAATGGAGATGGAATTGGTGATGCACAATTTAGCTATTATGTCAATATGTCATAAGAAAATTTCATTCGATCGCTAACGATGACACAGACACCAAGCAATAACGGCAATTCCACCAGATTAG
Organism: Aerosakkonema funiforme FACHB-1375; assembly: GCF_014696265.1. Classification (GTDB taxonomy): domain Bacteria; phylum Cyanobacteriota; class Cyanobacteriia; order Cyanobacteriales; family Aerosakkonemataceae; genus Aerosakkonema; species Aerosakkonema funiforme_A. The sequence continues at coordinate 194,847 of NZ_JACJPW010000001.1, forward strand.
ACCGAATTGAGGCAATTTTAGAACGCACGGTAGAAGATACTAGCGAATTGCGATCGGCCCTCACCCAGCTTACGGCCCAAACGGTAGCGGATAGAGAAGCAGATGAACGAATTGCGATCGGCTTTGGCCCAATTCACCGGGCGGGTAAACAACTTGGTCGAGAGAATGGGACGATACCAGGAGGAAACTGCGTTTAATAACTCTGAATTAGTGCGAGGACAAGCAATGATGACCGACCCCGACCTAATCAGAGAACTTACATTACGACAAATGCAAAGTGATGAGAGACAAATGCAACTCGAACAAAGTCAAGTGCGACTGGAACAAACTCAAGCGCAAATAGCACAAACTCAAGAACAAATGAGAGAAATGCAGGCATCTATACTAGCAGCACAAGAGAGACAAGAACGCATTTTAGATTATTTAATCCGCCGCAGCGAGTAATTTAAGGAAAATATAACCATGACACAAGCACAAATTCAACTGAAAGAAGAGAGCGAAAATGCTTAAAATTTCTTCTCCATCTTTTGAATATATTTTACCAGTCATTCGGGGAATTCAGTCAGGACGGGAATACTACGTTTCTATGTGTCCCGTGCGATTGTTGCCGAAACTTTTTCCATTAGATGAACAGGAAACGCCGCCAGAGATGAGGGCAAAGCGCACTCTCAACCGCCAACGAGTGCCAGAAATTGCTAAATATATTGTGAACAATCCTAAGCACTATATTTTTTCGGCAATCACCGCATCAATTGATGCGGATATCACCTTTGAACCTATCGGAACGGAAGCGGAAGGCAGAAAAATTGGTCGCTTGCGCGTGCCGATGGATGGAAAGTTGATTATTAATGACGGACAACATCGAAAAGCGGCGTTAGAAATGGCGCTGAAAGAAAATCCAGAATTAGGATATGAGACGATCGCACTTATTATATTCTTAGATATCGGACTGGAACGATCGCAACAAATATTCGCCGACCTCAATCGTTACCCAGTGCATCCCGACCCCTCTTTAAATATCTTGTACGATAATCGAGATAAATATGCTAAAATAGTTAGAGAAGTTGTCAAGCAAGTAGCAGTTTTCCGCAGTTTGACAGATTGCGATCGCAGTACCCTCTCCACCCGTTCCAGTAAACTATTCACACTCAACAGCATATATAATGCTAATCTGGCCTTTTTAGCTAATCATCGGGATGGGGAATGGGAGAGTGCGATCGCAATTGCAGTACGTTTCTGGAATACTGTTAGCAGCAATATACCAGATTGGCAACAAGTTTTATACAAAAAAGTCAGCGCCAGCGAAATGCGACGGGACTACATTCACTCTCACCCCACCGCGCTTACCGCATTAGGCGCAACAGGCGCAACACTCCTCTCCCTTTATCCAGATAACTGGGAAAATCATCTTGCTGGATTGGCACAAATTGACTGGTCGCGTTTTAATGTAGATTGGGAAGGGAAGGTTTTGTCTAAAAGTGGCATTTCTCAGTCCCGCAGCAGCGTTAATTTTATGACTGCTTATATTAAAAAGCGATTGAATTTGCCACTAGCTGCGGATGAGTGATGGAGAATTCCCTTTCTTTAAACCGCAGATGAACGCAGATGTGTTAATTATATCCATCCCAGATGAGCTTTTGCCGTATTGACTGCTATTCTTATCCCACTAGCATTTGCTGTTATTTTGTAAGACTTATTTTTATTTTCAGAATTTGGGTTATATAAAACAACATTCCCGTTCCAAAGATGACTTTTTTTGGCCCAATCAAGTTGAGCTATTTCTGAAGTTTTTTCATCAATAAAATAATTGTTTTCTTTGTCATAGATACAGTATAACAGCCGCCCTAGAATTTCTAGACCAACGCTCCATCCCAAAATACAATTTTCCTTAAATGCAGCCACTTCTTCAACTGTCAATTCTTGAACGTTGGTTTCAAAAATATCTCGCGTATCTCTGCATTCCGAGAAAAACTGATTTAGGCATATAACCAAAGCTTCAGACGTATCATCAACATCATAATCTTTAAGTTCATTATTTGGGTCGTCACCCAAAGCACAACTCACAAATCTAGCTATGTAATTAGTTGTATAAATCAGCCTCTTTTTGGTATCTGGAGAAGCTTTAATTTTTTCTGTTTTACCCTGAAACATTCCTACTCGTTCAAGTAGGTTTTTTGTAATGCCAACCCGACCTTCAAATTCACCGAAGGATAAAAGCAAGGATTTATGCAATTTTTCTGTCTGAGCCATATCTCGGAAGTCTGTTTGGCACTGGTTAAAATCTCCCTCTAAAACCAGGGTTATCGGGAAATCATTATCAGCAATATATTTTGCTTCCTGACCTTCCATCAATTCGTGGATAGCACGCTTGCGATGCTGTCCATCTGTAATATCTAATTTAACGCCACGGGGAATAACTACTAGACAAATTCCCCTCCCCAGTTCGATTATATCTATCTCATTTCGAGCAACATTCGCCGTCAGTGTTCCCAGAATCCAGGGTTTCCCTTTTCTAGCCCGTTTAAGAATATAGTCTTTAATTTCTTGGGTATGACCTTTAACTTCTGGCCGATTTTTACCGGAATCCGGATTGTTGTCTGTGGATGGTTTTGCTTGCAGAAGGGTAGGTAAGTCATGAGCAGGGACATTGATTTGCACCATTTTCCGCTTTCCCTGCTCGAAAACTAACCCAGGGTAACATTTATTACGGTGATGCTTGGCAAAAAGGCCCTCAAACACCTGAGCTATTTGCTCTTTCGGATCTGGATCGGGCCGGGAGGTGTTGATTTCTGGCATATAAGACGATTATATAGATAGGTGAAAACCTATTGAGTCATTATAACCACTATTGGGGGCACACACCAGAGATGGCATCTACCAAGCAGCCTAACGACAACAGACAAACAACTTTGGTTGCAGCAAAATCAGCTGATAATACCATAAACAGTAAAAATAAGCAAGCAGGGAGTTTTCAGACGTGACAGAAATCCACCAGATGTCACTATTCCCGCCGCGCACTGTTGAGGAGTTAGTGGAAGATATAGAAATGCTAACTCAAGAAATCCAAGAATTGTATTCTTTGGATGAGATACCTTGGGTAATTGGATATAGTGGGGGGAAAGATTCAACAGCAGTATTACAGCTAATCTGGAATGCGATCGCAGCACTTCCGCTAGAAAAGCGGACAAAGAGAATAGATGTCATAACAACAGACACGCTAGTAGAAAATCCCATCGTATCAAATTGGGTTCGTAATTCTATCGAGCGAATGAAGGCTGCTGCTCAAGAAGCGAAGATGCCTATAGAACCTCATTTGCTACATCCAGAGTTGACAGAAACATTTTGGGTCGGTGTGATTGGGAAAGGCTACCCAGCACCTAGAGGTAAGTTTCGTTGGTGTACTGAACGCCTTAAAATTAATCCATCTAACCGTTTTATTCGTGATGTTATCCGCAACAGCGGTGAAACTATACTTGTGTTAGGTACTCGTAAAGCTGAAAGCACAAAACGTGCCTACAGAATGAAAAAAATGGAAGCAAAACGAGTACGCGATCGCCTCAGCCCCAATATGAACTTACCAAACTCTCTGGTTTATAGCCCTATTGAAGATTGGCGTGATGATGAAGTTTGGCTTTATCTGATGCAGTGGCAAAACCCTTGGGGACACAGCAACAAAGATTTATTTGCTATGTATCGGGGTGCTAGTGCTGATAATGAATGTCCGCTAGTCGTTGATACTTCTACTCCTAGTTGTGGTAGTTCTCGTTTTGGATGTTGGGTTTGCACTATGGTCAGTCAAGATAAATCTCTGACGGCAATGATCCAGAATGATGAAGAAAAAGAGTGGTTACAGCCTCTACTTGATTTTCGTGTTGAATTGGATGTTGAAGATAGTCGCGATCGAAGAGATTTTCGACGCCGTACTGGTAATGTCCAACTTTATGAGCGTAATTTAGAAGGGGAAATATCTATAGAGCCTATTCCAGGCCCTTATACTAAAGAAGCGCGAGAGTATTTGCTAAGGCGGCTTCTAACTGTTCAAACCGAAATTCGTCGTAAAGCACCCCCAGAAATGCGCGACATCACCCTCATCACCCATGAAGAACTCAGCGAAATTCGTCGCATTTGGCTAGAAGAAAGACACGAATTCGACGACAGCTTACCCAAAATTTACCAAGAAGTGACCGGCGAATTATTCCAAGATACCCGTCCCGGCGTCGAAAGAAGACTTTTGGGAAGCGACGAATGGACAGTTTTAGAAGAAATAAGCGACGGCGATATCATGCACTTAGAACTGATGGCAAAATTACTCGACACCGAACGCCAGTATTACACCAAAACTCGCCGAACGGGAATCTACGACACCCTAGAAAAATGCTTCGATACAAGTGCGCGTTCCAAAGAAGAAGCCATCAATAACGCCCACTACCAGCGCAACGTCAATAATGCCGTCAAAGCCGTCAAAGAAAATCTCGACGACATTTACCAAATCAAACAAATCTTTGCTGGCAAAACCTCCGAAACACCCCAAAAAAATACCGCAAACATCGACAAAATTAAACAAACCGTAGAAAACAAAACCGAACAAAGCAGACAACTATCTTGGGCAGACCTAAAATTCTCAAACAATGACTCCGAAACCCCAGACGAATAAAGTCTGTCTGCCAACTCATCCTCGGACAAAACAAGAGGACGAAAAACTTTGTTTTTACCTACAAATTCTCGCCCTCTTGCTGCGACCCTACACAACATTTTCAATGCAAACTTTCTACTTCTTTCCGGTCAAATATTCGCTCCAAGTAGCACAGCCAATTAAAATATTGCTATAACCGACAAATTGATGACCCCGTGCCCCTACAAAATGTTCGTGTTAAATATTAACATGACAATTCTCAAACACCCCTCTGCGTACCTCCGTGTAAACCTTTGCGTTCCTTTGCGTTAAAAAATTAACCCATCCCAACACCATCGTGATTTTCCTCCAACTCATCCTCCAAAACTTCGGCCCTTATCTCGGCAAACAAATCATCGACCTTCGCCCAGAAAATAACGGCGAAACTCGCCCCATAATCCTGTTTGGCGGTATGAATGGCGGCGGTAAAACGACCTTGATGGACGCGATTCGCCTCGCTTTATATGGAAGTCGCGCCCAATGTTCTACGCGCAATAATCTCGGCTACACCGAATTTCTTTCTCAATGCGTTAACCGCAACACCCCACCCACCGAAAAAGCCCGCATAGAATTAAGCTTTGAACACGTTTACGAAGATAAACTTGCCAAATTTAAAGTTGTCCGCTATTGGGATAAAGACGGAAAAGATACGTTAGGCATCCTTATATATAACCCATTTATCGATGATTGGTATACAGACAAAGCATTAAGCAACACCTGGGACGAATACATCGAAACGCTGCTACCCATCGGCATTTCTAACCTGTTTCTCTTCGACGGCGAACAGGTAAAAGAACTCGCCGAACTGGAAACGCCTCCCCCCCCAGTCGTCGATGCAATTCGTTCTTTATTGGGTTTAGAATTAGCCGAACGCCTTGCTGTTGATTTGGATATTTTAGTCAGCCGCAAACGCAAAGAAATTGCGGGCGCAAAAGAACTCGCTACGCTGGATAAAATCGAACAAAAATTCCAACAACTGATTGCCGAAAAAGAAGTCGCCACGGAAGACCAAAGCAGTACCAATCAAAAAGTAGAATATCAGCAAAACCAAGTCCGCCTAGCGGAAGAAAAATTTCTCTCTGAAGGTGGAAAAATAGCTGCCGAACGCAATCAACTCGACTTACAGCAAAAAGAATTTATCAAACAAACCGATAAATCCCGTCAAGAAATGGTCGAATTAGCCGCTGGCGTGTTGCCTTTGGGCCTGATTTCACCTTTACTTATCCAGGTACAAACCCAAGCCGAAAATGAAAGCCGCCAACAACAAGCGAAACTCGAACGAGATGCGTTAAAAAAAAGAAGCGATCGCCTGCTTAATTATATCACAAAACTGTCATTAAAAACCGAACAATTCGACAAAATTAAAACATTTCTCGATCGAGAATATCAAGAAATCGAACAACTCGCCGACAGCGATGAAAAACCGTGGTTAGCCGCCGACAGCGAAGCCATCAACCAACTCGAAAACCTCCTGCGTTACGAAATCAAAGCCAGCCAAATTGAAGGCGAACAAAAAATCAAACAACTGCGCGAACTAGAACAAGAAATAGAATTTCTGGAAAGACAACTCGCAATTGCCGCCTCTCCAGAAGCCTACGAAAAATTAAAAGCCGATGTCAGACAAGCGCAAAACGAACTAGCCAAAGCCACAGCCGCCCACGAAATGGCAAATCGCCGTTTAGAAGAACTAAAAAAAGAAATCGCCAAAACCCAAAAAGAACTAGAAGAATACAGCCAAGACTACATCAAACTGAGAAACAACCAACACATCATCACCGCTTGCGCCAAAGTGCAAGAATCACTCAAACTCTTCAAAGAAAAACTCACCCTCAAAAAATTGAACAAACTAGAGATAGAAGTAACCCAATGTTTCAGCTATCTCCTGCACAAAACCGACCTCGTACATCGCGTCGTCATCGATACCAACACCTTCAGCCTTTCCCTGTACGACGGACAAGGACAAGCAGTACCCAAACATCGCTTATCAGCCGGAGAAAAACAACTATTAGCCATCGCCTTTTTATGGGGATTGGCGCGAGTTTCCGGACGCCGCTTACCCGTAGCGATAGACACACCATTAGGCAGATTGGATTCCTCACACCGAGGCAATTTAGTAGAGAAATATTTCCCTTCTGCAAGTCATCAAGTAATCTTGCTATCTACCGATACAGAAATAGGAAAAACCGAAGTAGAGAAGTTGAGAGAACAAGATGCGATCGCACGGGAATATCTGTTAAAATATCATCCAAATGAAAGACAGACAATTGTGCAGTCAGGTTACTTCTGGTCATAGATCAGTTGTCAGTTGTCAGTCAATTGTCAATGCTGATTACTTTGGCATAAACCACCGATAAAAATCCAAAATCCAAAATCCAAAATCCAAAATCTAAAATCCATTTATGGAACCCCCCATCAACACCATCAAACTCTCCCAAACAGCCAAAGACCAACTCCTCAAACTGCGACGCTTCACCAAAATCGACCAATGGAACATCCTCTGCCGATGGGCCTTTTGTCGTTCCCTCGCCGAACCATCCATCCCCTCCCCCGTACCCATCATTACCGACAGCAACGTCGAAATGACCTGGAAAGTCTTCGGCGGCGAAATGTCCGATATCCTCTTACTAGCCCTCAAACAACGCTGTCACAACGACGGCTTCGGCTGCGACAAAGAAACCCTCGTCACACAATTTCGCCTCCACCTGCATCGCGGTATCGGCTACCTAGCAGGCGACCCCAATATTAAAAAGATAGAAGATTTAATCGCCCTCTCTGTAAAGGGGCTAGAGCGTCGGGACTAGGGGCTAGGGGAAGAAGAGGAAAGACCAAAGGGAAAATATTAATTCTCTCCCACTCCCCCGCTCCCCCGCTCTCCCACTCCTTAAATATGGGCGGGGAGAGAATCGAACTCTCATAGTATCGCTACCGGCAGATTTTGAGTCTGCTGCGTCTACCAGTTTCGCCACCCGCCCTTGGGTGAAGCTTTATCATTATAACCTTGCTTCCCAGGATTTTGCAAGAGGGTTTGATATTCTTTGCTACTAGCCCAGCGATCGATCTCTCTAGCCCGCAGCACCGGCACCGGATGGGTCAAACCAGCCGTTTGCGCCTCCTTCAGCATTTCCCCCAACTCGCTGTTACTGATATCATCGTAAGCCCTTGCTTGCGCCAAAAACGCATCCAAATTGAGTTGAGGAGCCAACGTAGGCGAACCGCCAGCCAACTTCATCAACAGCGAACTCACCACTTTGGGGTCTTGAATCGCCAATAAAGCCGCGCGATCGCAAGTAAACTCAGCACATCTTACCCACTGCAACATTTGCGTTTGCAGCGTTTGGGCAATCCAACCCCCCAAATTAGGCAGTTGACCCGCAGCCAAAATTATGATATTAGCCAACGTCAAATAAACCCCGTGATCGCACTTTAAGTGGCCCAACTCGTGAGCGATTACCGCCTGAATCTCTGCCGGCGTCAGCAGCTCGAGCAAAGAAGTATGCAGCACCACAAAAGGCTGCTTCCCCCGCATCGCGAAAGTGTAGGCATTCGGCACGGGATGCTGGCGCACATATAGCTGCGGCGGCTCTAAATCCAGCACCTGACAAGCTTCCAACAGCATCTCGTGAAATTGAGGCAGCTGCTTCTCACCCACCAACACGCTAGCCGCAATATTTTCCAAATAAAAAAACTGTTCGGCTACTGGCCCAAGCAGATTCCGCACGATCGCATCAAAACCGGGCAGCTGCTTGAGCGCGTTAGTTGCTTCCAGATCCAGCGGATGACGGAAATAATCTGCTTTCAGACCGATCAGCTGTGTTTTTGGGAAGGACATGGAGCGAAATTACCAGAAACAACAAAATAGTAGCAAACTGGGTCTGACCGACAAACAAATTAGGTAGCTCAAAAGTCCCAGTCGGTCTGCCCCCTACCAAGGATCTTAGTCGCCCTTTTCTGATTTGACCAAAATACACCCTGACAAATCACCAGAACAAAGGCAACCGTTTGGCCTACAGGCAGGCTCCATCAAACTGCCCATAGCGCCCGAATTGGCAATTTCGCGGTTTTATCCACCTAAATTAGCGGTATTTAGGGAAGCTGACTCGCTCTCAGCTTCTTTATCCCCCTTAAGCCGCTGCAACCGGGCTCCCACATTTTGCAACTTGCCAACCAAGTTATCGTAGCCGCGATCGAGGTGCTGCAATCCTTCGATCGTAGTTTTACCGTTGGCTGCCAATCCCGCCAGCACCAAAGCCGCAGAAGCGCGTAAATCCGTAGCCACTACAGGTGCCCCGGATAACATCGGCACACCTCGAACGATCGCAATGTTGCCCTTGACGCGAATATCTGCCCCCATCCGATTCAATTCCGCTACGTGGCGCAAGCGATTCTCGAACACCGTTTCCGTAATCACGCTGTCCCCCTCGCTCAGCGTCAGCAGCGCCATAAACTGCGCCTGCATATCGGTCGGGAAACCCGGATACGGTAAAGTTTCGATATCCGTTGCTACATGGCTGTTTGCGCCAATCACCCGCACACAGGTAGGAGATTCCAGGATTACCTTAGCGCCAATGGCCCGCAGCTTAGCGATCGCCGCAGTCAGATGATCCGGTATTATCGGCGATAAACTCAATTCCGAGTGCGTAATCGCACCTGCCACCAAGAAAGTACCAGCTTCGATGCGATCGGGGATAATGCTGTATTCCACCGAATGCAAGCTTTTCACCCCATCAATGATGATGGTGTTAGTACCAGCACCGCGAATCCGAGCCCCCATCGCCTGACAGAAATTGGCCAGATCCGTAACTTCCGGCTCTTGGGCAGCGTTCTCGATCGTAGTTTCCCCATCTGCCAGGGTCGCTGCCATCATCAACGTTTCCGTAGCGCCCACACTAGGGTAATCCAAGTATATTTTCGCACCCTTCAAGCGAGGATTGCTACCGCTGACATAAGCATGAACCATACCGTGTTCGATTTGAACATCAGCGCCCATCGCTTGTAAACCACGGACATGGAGATCCACAGGTCGGGCACCGATCGCACAACCTCCCGGCAGTGGCACCCTCGCCACCCCCAGACGTGCCAGCAGAGGGCCGATCGCAAAAAAACTAGCCCGCAGTTGCGACACCAGTTCGTAGGGAGCTTGGGATTGTTGGATATCTCGGCCATTGATGTCTAAAACATCACCGTGTTGCTCCATCTTCAAGCCCAAAGCCGCCAGAATCTGAGCCATCCGCTGCACATCCATCAAAGAGGGAACGTTACGCAGACGACAATCTTCCGGACAAAGCAACGCGCCAGCCATGATTGCCAGGGCTGAGTTCTTTGCCCCGCTGATTTGGACGTGTCCCTTAAGAGTCGATCGACCCCAAATTTCCAGGATGGATTTGTCTGCTTCAGGCGAAGCATGAGTGTCTGTTAAACCGATAGAAGAAGTAATTGTCTTATCCTCCCAATATATTTTTTAGGCTTGTACAGCTTCTTCAAATTTGGTTTAGATTCTACAGGAAACTTTCCAGATGTCCATAGGTGTTGAAAATTTTTAGGGATTAGGGCGTCAGGATTAGGGCGTCGGGAAGAGGGAAGAGGGAGAGCGGGAGAGGCATAGCGGGAGAGGGAAGAGGGATAGCGATAGGGAAAAGATGTATTCCCCCACTCCCCCACTCTTCCCTAGCCCCTAGCCCCTAGCCCCTAGCCCCTAACCCCTAACCCCTAACCCCTAACCCCTAACCCCTAACCCCTA